>CAKTXB010000076.1 GCA_934630555.1 uncultured Oscillospiraceae bacterium | reverse complement strand
TTTTTCTGGCAAGGCAGAAAAAAGTCAGCCGCCGGAGGCACAGGTGCAGTGTTGCAAACACTGAGGAAAGAACGGTGGGCGGGCGCTAGCCTGCCGACTATGGCAAAATCCGCCGGAGGCACGGTTGCGGTGTTCCGAACACCGAGGCAAAAGCGGTGACGGGCGCAAAAAGCACCTCCCGGCAATGGGAGGTGCTTTTGCTCTAAAGAATATTGGTGTAACCCATCAACTGGCGGTCCGCCTCGGCGGCGGCCTGTTTGCCGGAGGCGATGGCAAGAACGACGAGCGAGGCGCCGTTTGCCATATCGCCGGCGGTGAGGGTCGGCGTGTTGGGGAGGGCGGTTTGCAGGGCGGCCGCGGTATCGTCGCAGCCGGAGAAGCCGGAGGCGAGAATGAGCAGCTCACAGGGGAGCGTTTCGCCGCCGGACGTGACGACAGCGCGCAGCGCGCCGGTATCGTCCGCCTCAAGCGCCGTGACCTGGGTGGAAAACTGACGGACATCCGCGCCGAAGACAGCAAGGGCTTCCTCATGAGCATAGTCGGGTTTTTGCGGATAGTCTGCCGCGGGGCGGCGGACGAGCTGGCGCACGGAGCGGCAGCCCTGCCGCAGAGCCATGGCCAGACAGTCGCTGGCGCTGTCGCCCGCGCCGATGATGACGACGTTTTTGCCGCGGGCGCTCTGGCTGCTCTCGCTGCCGTCCATGGCGGCAAGGCTGGCGGGCTTTAAGAAGCCAAGTGCGTAGAGAACGCCGGTCTTTGGCATGTCCGGCCATGTGAGCGGGCGCGGTTTCTGCGCGCCGCAGGCGAGGATGACGAGATCATAGCCGTCCAGCTGCTTTGCGGCGGTGTCTGGGGTGATGGCGCAGTTCGTGACAAACTCGACGCCCTCCTGCTGCATGAGGCGGACGCGGCGGGCGACGACATCCTGCGGGAGCTTCATGGGCGCGATGCCGTAAGTCAGAAGGCCGCCGGGAAGGGCGTCGCGCTCAAAGACCGTGACGGTATGGCCGCGGCGGTTGAGATAGTAGGCCGCGGCGAGACCGGCCGGGCCGGAGCCGACGACGGCGATGCGCTTGTCGGAACGGCACGCGGGCGGCTGGGGGTGCATGAGGTCATTTTCAAAGGCAAAGTCGATGATGGCACGCTCATTGTCGCGCACGGCGACGCTGCTGCCGATCATGCCGCAGGTGCACGCGCGCTCGCACAGGGCGGGGCAGACGCGGCTGGTGAACTCGGGGAAGCAATTCGTTTTGAGCAGCCGCTGCACGGCGGTGGGGTAATCGCCCTGCCAGAGCGATTCGTTCCACTCAGGGATGAGATTGTGCAGCGGACAGCCGAGGCGCGCGCCGCTTAGCACGATGCCGGCCTGACAGAACGGCACGCCGCAGTCCATGCAGCGGCCGGCCTGCCGTTTGCGGGCGGTGGCGGGCAGCGGGGCGTCGATGGGGGCATAGTCGCGAATGCGGGTGCGCGCATCGCGATGGCGCGCCTCCTGCCGCGGATAATCCAGAAATCCGGTCGGTTTTCCCATTACTGTGCCCTCCGTTCCAAAAATACTGCAAGTTCTGCCGCGTCGCGGTCAAGACCCTGCGCCTGCTTTTCTTCAATGGCCTGCAGGATCTGGCTGTAGGCGCGCGGCACGATTTTTTTAAACTCCCCGACGCGGGTATCAAACTCCGCGAGGATCTCGCGGGCGCGGACGGAGCCGGTTTCGGCAGCGTGCTGGGCCAGCAGGGCGCGCAGCGCTTCGCGGTCGGCGGCGGTCTGCACGGTCTCGATGCTGACGAGTTCTTTATTGACGCGCTGGTAGAGCTTGTGGTCGGTATCGAGCACCCAGGCTGTGCCGCCGGACATACCGGCGGCGAAGTTGCGGCCGGTCTTGCCGAGAACGACGACGGTGCCGCCGGTCATGTATTCGCAGCCATGGTCGCCCACGCCCTCGACGACGGCGGTGGCGCCGGAGTTGCGGACGCAGAAGCGTTCGCCGGCGACACCGTTGAGGAAGGCGCTGCCGCTGGTGGCGCCGTAGAGCGCGACATTGCCGCAGATGACGTTCTCACCCGCGGCAAAGCGGGCGGTCTTGGGCGCGGACACGACGAGCTTGCCGCCGGACAGGCCCTTGCCGAGGTAGTCGTTGCAGTCGCCTTCCAGCCGGAGCGTGAGGCCCTGCGGGATGAACGCGCCAAACGACTGGCCCGCGCCGCCGGTGCAGGACACCGTGATGGTATCGGGCGGCACATTGGTGCCGAAGCGGCGGGTGATCTCCGAGCCGAGAATGGTGCCGAAAGCACGGTCGGTGCAGCTGACGCGGCAGGCACAGCGCCTGGGCTTCAGCTTGCCGCCTTCGGGCGGCAGGAGCGCGAGCAGCGTCTGCACGTCGGCGGTCTTTTCCAGCGCGAAGTCGTAGCGGTCACTTGGGTCATAGTGGCAGACGCCGGCGGGGTCGTGGTGCAGGAAAGCCGACACATCCACCATGGCAGCGCGCTCCGTGATCTGGTGCGGCAGGGCGCGGAGAAACTCCGTGCGGCCCACGAGGTCGCTGACAGTGCGCACGCCGAGGCGGGCCATGATGCGGCGCAGCTCTTCGGCCACGAAGTTCATGAAGTTCATGACGTATTCCGGCTTGCCGCGGAAGTTTTTGCGCAGCTCGGGGCGCTGGGTGGCGATGCCCATGGGGCAGGTATCCAGATTGCAGACGCGCATCATGACGCAGCCCATGGCCACGAGCGGGGCGGTGGCAAAGCCGAATTCCTCCGCGCCGAGCATACAGGCGACGGCCACGTCGCGGCCGGTCATGAGCTTGCCGTCGGTTTCGAGCCGGACGCGGGTGCGCAGGCCGTTTTCCACGAGCGCCTGATGCGCCTCGGACAGGCCAAGCTCCCACGGCAGACCGGCGTTATAGATGGAATTGCGCGGGGCCGCGCCCGTGCCGCCGTCATAGCCGGAGATGAGCACGCGCTGCGCGCCGGCCTTGGCCACGCCGCAGGCGATCGTGCCGACGCCGGACTCGCTGACGAGCTTGACGGAGATAGCGGCCTGCCGGTTGGCACACTGGAGGTCATAGATGAGCTGGGCCAGATCCTCGATGGAGTAAATATCGTGGTGCGGCGGCGGGGAGATGAGCGGCACGCCGGGGGTGGAATGGCGCGTATGCGCGATCCATGGCCAGGTCTTGCTGCCGGGCAGATGGCCGCCCTCGCCGGGCTTTGCGCCCTGCGCGAGCTTGATCTGGATCTCTTTGGCGCTGACGAGATATTCACTGGTGACGCCAAAGCGGCCGGAGGCGACCTGCTTGATGGCGGAGTTGTACTCCGTGCCGAGGCGTTCGGGCTGCTCGCCGCCCTCGCCGGAGTTGGAGCGGCCGTGCAGGCGGTTCATGGCAAGGGCCAGACAGCGGTGCGCTTCTTCAGAGATGGAGCCGTAGCTCATGGCGCCGGTGCGGAAGCGCTGGACGATCTCGCTGGCGGGCTCGACCTCGTTGAGCGGGATGGGGGTAACGTGCTCGGTGTTGAAGCCGAGCAGGCCGCGCAGCGTGTGCGGCAGGCGCTCGTCATCGACCATGGCGGAATATTGGCCGAACAGGTCAAAATCACCGGTCTGGACGGCCTTTTGCAGCGTGAGGATGGTGCGGGGATTATACATATGGTCCTCCATGTCGCTGCCGCTGCGCAGCTTGTGGAAGCCGGAGGAGTCGACGGTGAGGTCGACGGTAAGGTTCATGGGGTCATAGGCGCGGTCATGCCGCCAGACGACGGCTTCGTCGATCTCGCGCAGGCCGATGCCGCCGATGCGGCTGATGGTGCCGGTGAAATAGCGGTCGATGACGGCGCGGCTGATGCCGACGGCCTCGAAAATTTTCGCGCCCTGATAGGACTGGATGGACGAAATGCCCATTTTGGCGGCGATGTGGACCACGCCGTCCAGCACGGCCTGGTCGTAGGCGTCAACGGCGGCATAATAGTCTTTGTTGAGCGTGCCGTTCGATACGAGGTGGCGGATGCACTCTTGCGCGAGGTAGGGGTTGATGGCGCTGGCGCCGAAGCCGAACAGGGCGGCGAAATGGTGCACGTCGCGCGGGTCGGCGCTCTCGAGAATGAGGGAGATGGCCGTGTGCTTCTTGGTTTTGACGAGATATTGCTGTAACGCCGACACGGCCAGCAGCGAGGGGATGGCCACGTGGTTCTCGTCTACGCCGCGGTCGGAGAGGATCATGATATTCGCGCCGCCGCGGAAGGCCTTGTCACAGGCGACGAACAGGCGGTCCAGCGCGTGCTCGAGCGAGGAGTTTTTATAATAGAGCAGCGACAGCTTGGCAGCCTTGAGCCCCGGCATTTGCAGCGACTGGATCTTCATGAGGTCCTGACTGGTGAGGATGGGATTTTGAATTTGCAGGACGTGGCAGTTTTCGGCACAGTCATGCAGGAGGTTGCCGTCGGAGCCGACGTAAACGGTCGTGTCGGTGACGATCTGCTCACGCAGGGCGTCGATGGGCGGGTTTGTGACCTGGGCGAACATCTGCTTGAAATAATAGAACAGCGGCTGGTGCTTTTCGGACAGCACAGCCAGCGGAATGTCCGCGCCCATGGAGGCCGTGGGCTCTTTGCCGTCGCGGGCCATGGGGAGAATGGAGGCGGTGACGTCGTCATTTGTGTAGCCAAAGACTTTGTAGAGCTGGCGGCAGGCGTCTTCACTGTATTCCGGCACGCGGCGGTTTGGCAGCGGGATCTCAGCCAGCTGCAGAAGCTCCTGATCGAGCCATTCGCCGTAGGGCTCGGCCTCGGCGTAGCGGCGCTTGAGCTCGGCGTCTTCGTAGAGAACGCCATGCACGGTGTCGGCCAGCAGCATTTTGCCGGGGCGCAGGCGGGCCTTTTTGACGATATGCTCTTCGGGGATGTCCAGCACGCCGACCTCGGAGGCGAGAATGAGCATTCCGGTGTCGGTGAGGTAATAGCGGCAGGGGCGCAGACCGTTGCGGTCAAGCGCCGCGCCGACCTGCTCACCGTCGGAAAACAGGAGGGCCGCCGGGCCGTCCCACGGCTCCATCATGGTGGCGTAGTAGTGGAACATCTCGCGCACGGGGCGGGGCATATTGCGGTCCTTCTGCCAAGGCTCCGGCACGGTCATCATGACGGCCTTGGGCAGGGGGATGCCGCTGTAGAGCAGAAATTCCAGCGTGTTATCCAGCATGGCGGAGTCGGAGCCGTCGGCGTCAACGACGGGGAACACCTTGTCCATATCCTCGCCGAGGGCGGAGGCGGACATGGTTTCCTCGCGGGCCAGCATCCGGTCGGCGTTGCCGCGGATGGTGTTGATCTCCCCGTTGTGCAGCAGCAGGCGGTTGGGATGCGCACGCTTCCAGCTTGGGGTGGTGTTGGTGGAAAACCGGCTGTGGACGAGCGCGAGCGCGGAGCAATAGGCCTCGCTTTGCAGGTCAGGGAAAAAGGCGCGCAGCTGGTCAACGAGGAACAACCCCTTGTAGACAATGCTGCGGCAGGACATGGAACAGACGTAGGTATCCTGCACGGAGTGCTCATATTCGCGGCGGGCGATGTAGAGCTGCCGGTCAAATTCAAAGCCGGGCGCGGCGTGCACGGGGCGGCGGATGAAGCACTGCATGATGCGCGGCATGGTCTGCCGGGCACGGCCGGAGAGAATATCCGGGCATGTGGGCACATCGCGCCAGAACAGGACCTGCATCCCCTGCTTTTGCAGGATGGTTTCCAGCAGCTTGCGGCTGCGCGTGGCGGCCAGCTGGTCTTGCGGGAGGAAGAGCATGGCGATGCCATAGTCCTGCGCCGCGCCGAGCGGGTGGGATCGCGCTTCGGGCAGGGCAGCGAAGAATTCGTGGCAGATCTGTACGAGAATGCCCACGCCGTCACCGGTGGTGCCGGCAGCGTCTTTGCCGGAGCGGTGCTGGAGCTTTTCGACGATGCGCAGCGCCTGGTCGACCGGCTCATGCGTCTGGCGGCCGGAGATGTTCACAACGGCGCCGATGCCGCATGAATCGTGTTCCTGCGGGGCGTTGTGGACGCCATATTGTTGAGTTGCCATGTGCGTCACTCACTTTCATGTCCTTGCAAAAAAGACAGATGTTTCTGCAATGGAGAAAATTTTTAAAGAGTTTACGAAAAAATGCGGCAAAAGTCAATACACAATTCCACCATAATTCTGTAGGATCGGGGGGGAAATTTGTACATGGAACTGGTTTTGCAAACAAAACAGCCGCAGCGGGGAATGCTCCCGGCTGCGGCGGACACAAATCAACAATACGCCCATTTTCAGCAAAATGCAAGCAGGGATTTGCCGATGGGCGCAATTTTGTGAGGCTGTATAAAAACGGAAGAAAATTGCAATTTATGTTTATGGAACTTGCGGAATTGACGAATGACGCGGACGGGGGTAAAATCGCATCATAAATTTTTGCCGCGTGTTCGCGCGGCAGACATATGGCAAATGCGAGGATAAAGAAAAGTACCGTGAAAATGCGCGTTCAGAGAGCCGGGGCGAGGTGCGAGCCCGGCCGCGGCGTTTGCGGGAAGAACACTTTGGAGCAGCTGACTGAACAGAGGAGCGGGATTTTCGGAAGCTCCTCCCAGTAGGAAGGACGCATTGCGCGGCGTTAGGGCGCACGGGCTTGATAGAGCTCGTCAAGGGGCTGTGAAAACAGCAATGCAGGTGGCACCGCGGATCGGCAGTATTCGTCCTGAAATTCAGGAGATACTGCCGCTTATTTTATCCGGAGGTGCTTTTTATGTGTGCAATCATTGGGTTTACGTCGAAAACGCTGACAAAGGAAACGGTGCGGCCGTATTTTGACCGCACGATCTCGCGCGGGCCGGACGACACGCGCGTGGAGGCAGCGGGCTCGTGCAGCTGTCTGGGCTTTCACCGGCTGGCCATTATGGGCCTGCATGAGGAAGGCATGCAGCCGTTCCGGCTGGACAGCGATATGGTCGTGTGCAACGGTGAGCTGTACGGTTTCCGGCCGGTAAAAAAGGAACTGGAGGCGAAGGGGTACACGTTCCGCTCGGATTCGGACTGCGAGATCATCCTGCCGCTTTGGAAGGAATACGGCGTGGAAATGTTCCGAA
Source organism: uncultured Oscillospiraceae bacterium (assembly GCA_934630555.1). Lineage (GTDB taxonomy): Bacteria > Bacillota > Clostridia > Oscillospirales > Oscillospiraceae > CAG-170. Next base: position 1,099 of record CAKTXB010000076.1, on the reverse strand, counting down.
AGCTCGACGCGGAGTTTGCGATGGTCATTTATGACGCGGCGTCTGATTCTCTGGTAGCGGCGCGCGACCCCATTGGCATCCGGCCGCTGTTTTACGGGTATTTGGACGATGGCGGCATCATTTTTGCCAGCGAGGCGAAAAACCTCATTGGGCTGTGCAAGGAGGTCTGCCCGTTCCCGCCGGGGCATTATTATAAGGACGGACAGTTTGTGCAGTACGCCGATCTGACGACGGTGAAGACGTATTGCGAGGATGATCTGGACACGGTCTGCAGGACGATCCGCGAAAAGCTCATTACGGCGGTGGAAAAGCGGCTGGACGCGGACGCGCCGCTTGGCTTTTTGCTTTCGGGCGGGCTGGATTCGAGTCTGGTGTGCGCCATCTCGGCCAAGCTGCTGGGCAAGAAGATACGGACGTTTGCCATTGGCATGGACCTGGACCCCATTGACCTGAAGTACGCGCAGGAGGCGGCGGAGTTCATCGGCGCGGAGCACACGGCGTTCTCCATGACCCGGCAGGAGGTGCTGGACACACTGGAGCAGGTCATTGCACTGCTGGGCACGTATGACATTACGACGATCCGCGCGAGCATCGGCATGTATCTGTGCTGCAAGGCCATTCACGAGCAGACGGATGTGCGGGTGCTGCTGACGGGCGAAATTTCGGATGAGCTGTTCGGGTATAAGTACACGGACTTTGCGCCGTCGGCCGAGGCATTCCAGACGGAGGCGAAAAAGCGGCTGGATGAACTGTATATGTATGATGTGCTGCGCGCCGACCGCTGCATTTCAGTCAACTCGCTGGAGGCGCGTGTGCCGTTTGGCGATCTGGATTTTGTAAAATACGTCATGGCCATCGACCCGGCCAAAAAGCTCAACACGTATCATATGGGCAAGTATCTGCTGCGCCGGGCGTTTGCGGACGACCACATTCTGCCGGAGGACATTTTGTGGCGGCAGAAGGCGGCATTCTCCGACGCGGTGGGGCATTCGATGGTGGATGATCTGAAGGCATACGCCGAAGCCCGCTACACGGACGCGGAATATGAACAGAAGCGGAAGCAGTATGACTTTGCACAGCCGTTTACGAAGGAGAGCCT
>CAKTXB010000075.1 GCA_934630555.1 uncultured Oscillospiraceae bacterium | reverse complement strand
ACACGGTGGTGGCCATCGGCGACCCGCTGGGCGTGAAGCTGCGCGGCACGTTGACGGACGGCATTATTTCGGCCATCAACCGCGATCTGATGGTAAACGACCGCGAGATGACGCTCATTCAGACGAATGCGGCGCTCAATAACGGCAACTCCGGCGGGCCGCTCATCAACTGTTACGGGCAGGTCATTGGCATCAACGCCATGAAGCTGAGCGCATATTATTCGCAGGCGACGGTGGAGGGGCTGGGGTTCGCCATCCCGATCTCTACGGCGAAGCCCATTATTGACGAGCTGATCCAAAACGGCTATGTGGCCGGCCGGCCGGCGATCGGCATTTCAGGTGAGTGCCTGCCCACGGCGGCACGGGTGTATTATCACCTGCCGGACGGCGTGTATGTGACGAATGTGTCAAAAAACAGCGATGCTTATGCTGCGGGCATCCGCGAGGGCGACATCATCACGGCCATCAACGGCACGGCGGTGTCGAGCGTGGAGGAGCTGAATGCAGTGAAAAATAACTTCTCCGCCGGAGACACGGTGACGCTGACGATCTATCGCAGCGGCAAGAGCGGTACGGTGGAGGTCGTCCTGATGGATGAGGCATTACAATAAAAAGGAACTGCCCGGCCGAAAGGCCGGGCGGCTTTTTTGCGCGCCGAAAGGCGCGCTTCTTTTTGCGCCCGACAGGGCGCGCGGGGTACGGGGCGTTGCCCCGTGGCCCCTTGTTTTTTGCAGCCTGAAAGGCTGCGCGGGGGTTACAGGGCTTCGCCCCGGTGGCCTGTTGTTTTTGCAACCTTACAGGTCGTGCGGGGTTTACGGGGCTTCGCCCCGGTACCCTGTGGTTTTGGGCTTTGCAACCTTTTAGGTTGTACGGTTTTTCTGGCAGTGCCTGCTAGGGGGGCGGCTCGGCCCCCCTTTCTTTCCCGCGGGGAAAGAAAGCGCCGCCGGCGGTGTAAAGAAAGGCGGTCAAGGGGGCCTTCCGAATGGCCCCCTTGACGATCCCCCAACGGCCACAAGGGGGCCTGCGGGCCCCCTTTTTGGATTATCCTCGGGGCTGAAACTTGCAGGTGCGTTCGGCAAAACGCTTGACGGCACTGCCGAGCGATTGCGCCGAAGGCGCGAGCTGGATTTGTTTCGTGTTACGGCGGGGCAAGGCGCTGCGCTGTTGCCCAATTTTGACGAGAGTTGGTTCTTAGGGTCGGCAGTTTCGGCGAATACGTGACTGGGTTCTTGGTTTTTGAGCTGTGGGGATTGTTGGCACTGCTTCTGTGGCAACGACTGCCAAATTAGGGCAGCTCTCTGGCGAGCTTGGAGGGGGTAGTTCCTTTTGGGAGAGTACGTTCGTTTGCAACTAGTTACAAGTTTGATGGCCTCAGTAGTGGTAATGCGGTAGAAGTCCACGCGTCCTAAAGCGCCTCTTTTTTGCTGACTTTTTTCTGGCAAGGCAGAAAAAAGTCAGCCGCCGGAGGCACGGTTGCGGTGTTCCGAACACCGGGGCAAAACCGGTGACAAGCGTTTATTATTAAAACAATAAAAATTTTTTGATATTGGGAGAATCACAATGGCATTGATTTACAAGGGCCTTTCGGGAACGCTGGAAAAAGTTCCGGTGACGGAGGCAGAGGTGGACCGGCAGATCGTGAAGATGCAGCAGCAGAGCCCGCGCATTCGGAAGATCGAGGGCCGGGCGGCGCAAAGCGGCGACGAGCTGGTTCTGGACTATGCCGGTACGATCGACGGTGTGGCGTTTGACGGCGGCACGGCGCAGGGGCAGACGCTGACGCTGGGCAGCGGGATGTTCATTCCGGGCTTTGAGGAGCAGCTGGTCGGCAGCAGGGCGGGCGACCGCGTGACGGTGCGGGTGACATTCCCGGCGGACTATCACGCGAAGGAGCTGGCCGGGAAGGAAGCGGCGTTTGCGTGCACAGTGCATGAGATCCGCGAAAAGACGCCGTATGCGCTGGACGATGTATTTGCAAAGGAAGTCGGGCAGTGCGAGAATATGGCCCAGATGCGGCAGCGGATGCGTGAGAGCCTGGAAAGCTATTACGCCGAGCGTGCGGAGATGGAATTGCAGGACAAGCTGATGCGGCAGGCGGCGGCGACGCTGGACTTTGCGCCGACGCAGCAGGAGCTGGACGCGGCGCTGGACGCGCAGATGCAGGCCATGCAGGCACAGCTGGCGCAGCGCGGGCTGACGCTGGAAATGTATTGCCAGTTTACGGGCGACACGATGGAGCAGCTGCGGGAGCAAACGCGGCCGGAGGCCGAGATGAGCCTGCGCATTCAGAAAACGGCGGAGGCCATTGCGGCGCTGGAGGGCCTGCAGGAAACGGAGGACGAGCTGGCGCAGGAATACGCGAGCGTGTGCCGCCAGAACGGCATGACGATGGAGCAGCTGAAGCCGTATGTCACGGACGAGTTTGACAAGGCCGTGCGGCAGAACGCGCGGATGAAGAAGGCCATTGTATTTGTGCGCGCGCACGCGAACGTAACGGAGCGCGAGGCCGCGCCGACGCAGACGTAACGGCACTGCAAAACGGCAGGATCGTGCTGTTTTGCAGCGTAAAAATGAGATCGTCCGCCGGAAAGGATGCCGGCGGATGATTTTGTGATAGCGCATATCAGTTTTGATATAGGATGTTGCTTTGTTTGGAATATCTGTGGTTTTTGCGCGAAATTCCTGAAAAATTTTCTTGTTTTGTGTGGGAAATGGATTGACGCACAGAGGCTGACGTGCTATTCTAAGTAGGTGCCTGGGGTGTATCTGAAAGCTCCCAACGCATCCGGACAGCGGGTCTTTTTGCGGTGTGTCGTGTCATGTTTCCTTGAAATACGGCCGTATTCCTGCGAAAAAATGTCTTGCGCAGCGCAAAAATTCCTCGCCGCCGGTCACATCGTGAGTTTTCAGATACACCCCAGAGGCTGTAAAGCGGACGCCGGGCGTGCGGATGATCGGATGCACGGCGTCAAAATTACTATAATGCCCGGAGCGTGGAGAAGGCGCTTCGGAGTTCGAGGAGGAGCACACTGATGGCGATTGAATTTAAAGACGGCAAGTACGTTGACCCTGAGACCGGGCGCGTGACGCTGGACCCGACTGTGTACAAGGACTGGCAGATCGCGGAGGAAGCGGAGAAGGCGCTTCCGTCTGTGGACTATTTCCGGGAAAAGCTCGGGCTGCTGCCGGAGGAGATCATTCCGTACGGCAAGACGCCGAAGATCGACTTTATCAAGGTCATGAACCGCCTGAAGGACAAGCCGGACGGCAAGTTCATTGAGGTGACGGCCATTACGCCGACGCCGTTTGGCGAGGGCAAGTCCACCGTTTCGCTGGGCCTGATCGAGGGCATTGGCAAGCTGGGCAAGAACGTGGGCGGCGCGCTGCGGCAGCCCTCCGGCGGCCCGACGATGAACGTGAAGGGCACGGCGGCCGGCGGCGGCAACGCTCTGCTGATGCCGATGACCGAGTTCTCGCTTGGTCTGACGGGCGACATCAACGACATTATGAACGCGCACAACCTGGCGATGGTGGCGCTGACGGCGCGGATGCAGCACGAGCGCAACAACGACGACGAATGGCTGGCCAAGAAGGGCCTGAAGCGGCTGGACATTGACCCGAAGCGCGTGGAAATGGGCTGGGTCATGGACTTCTGCGCACAGGGCCTGCGCAACATCATCATTGGCATTGGCGGCCGTTTGGACGGCTATCTCATGGAGTCGAAGTTCGGCATTGCCGTTGGCTCGGAGCTGATGGCCATTCTGGCGGTGGCGCGCGATCTGAAGGACCTGCGCGAGCGCATTGGCAAGATCGTGGTGGCGTATTCGCGCAGCGGCAAGCCGGTGACGTGCGAGGATCTGGAGGTTGCAGGCGCGATGACCGCGTGGATGCGCAACACCATCAACCCCACGATGTGCTACTCCGTGGAGCATCAGCCGGTGCTCATTCATGCAGGCCCGTTTGCAAACATTGCCATTGGTCAGTCTTCGGTCATCGCAGACCGGCTGGCGCTGAAGCTGTTTGATTATCATGTGACGGAGTCCGGCTTTGCCGCTGACATCGGCTTTGAAAAGTTCTGGAACGTCAAGACCCGCCTGTCCGGCCTGACGCCGAACGTTTCCGTGCTGGTCGCGACGGTGCGCGCACTGAAGATGCACGGCGGCGGCCCGAAGGTGACGCCGGGCGCTCCGCTGCCGAAGGAATACACCGAGGAGAATCTGGAGCTGCTGGAAAAGGGCACGTGCAACCTGTTCCATCATGTGAACACCATCAAGAAGTCCGGCATTACGCCGGTGGTGTGCATCAACCGGTTCTACACCGATACGGACGCCGAGGTGGCGCTGCTGAAGAAGCTGTGCAAGGAGCACGGTGTGCGCTGCGCGGAATCGAATCACTGGCGCTATGGCGGCGAGGGCGCGATCGAGCTGGCTAAAACGGTCGTGGAAGCCTGCGAGGAGAAGAGCGAGGTCAAGTTCCTGTATCCGCTGGAGATGCCGCTGCGGCAGCGCGTGGAGATGATCGCAAAGGAAGTTTACGGCGCGGACGGCGTGGACTGGGCGCCGCTGGCAGTGCAGAAGGCCGAACGGTTCGAGTCGGATCCGAAGTACGCCGACTACTGCACGATGATGGTGAAAACGCACCTGTCGCTGTCGGACGACCCGACGAAGAAGGGCGTGCCGACCGGCTGGCGGCTGAAGATCCGCGACATTCTGGAATATGGCGGCGCGAAGTTCCTGTGCCCGATGGCCGGCACCATCTCCATGATGCCCGGTACGGCTGCGAACCCGGCGTATCGCCGCGTGGACGTGGACACCGAAACGGGCAAGGTCTCGGGCCTGTTCTAAGGCTCTGGCGCAAAGGTACATATTTGCGCTGCGTGTGAAATTTGATGCGGCAATTTGAAAACAGGCGGCGGCGTTCCGCCGCCTGTTTTTACGGTTAGGAGAAAATACAATGGATATGACAACAAAGTCGTGCCGGGAGTTTGTGGAAGTCCTGGCCTCGTCGGAGCCGGCGCCCGGCGGCGGCGGCGCATCGGCGCTGGTGGCGGCGCTGGGCACAGCGCTGGGCAACATGGTGGGCTCGCTCACCGTGGGCAAGAAGAAGTATGCCGATGTGGAAGAAGAGATCGTGGCGCTGAAAAAGAAGTGCGACGAGCTGCAGGCGGAGCTGCTGGATCAGGTGCCGGCAGATGCGGAGGGCTTTGTGCCGCTGGCGAAGGCGTATGGCATTCCGAAGGACGACCCGTCGCGGCCGGAGATCCTGGAACAGGCGACGGTGACGGCGTGCCAGGTGCCGATGCACATTATGGAGCTTTGCTGCGAGGCACTGGATGCGATCAAAGTGTTTGCGGACAAAGGCTCGCGGCTGGCAGTATCGGACGCAGGCTGCGGCGCGGTGATCGTGAAGGCGGCGCTGCAGGCGGCGTCGCTGAACGTGTTTATCAACACAAAGACGCTGCAGAACCGGGAAGCAGCGGAAGCGATGAACGCGAAGTGCCTGGGAATGCTGGACAAATACGGCAAGCTGGCTGACGGGATCTTTGAGTCCGTGAAGGCGGGCTTCTTCAAATAAGAGGAGGAAGAAACAATGGCAAAACTGCTGCTTGGCAAGGAAGTTACCGCGGCGATGAACGAAAAATTGCAGGCGCGCGTGGCGGCTTTGAAGGAACAGGGCGTGTGCCCGAAGCTGGCGATCGTGCGCTGCGGCGAGAATCCGTCGGACCTGTCGTATGAAAAGGGCGCGACGGCACGTGCGGAGCTGATCGGCGTAGAGGTGCAGAAATTCGTGCTGCCGGAGGATGTGACGAAGGACACGCTCATTGCGCAGCTGGAGGCCATCAACGCGGATGCGTCCATTCACGGCTGTTTGATGTTCCGGCCGCTGCCGAAGCATTTGAAGGCCGACCAGGATGAGATCTGCAATCATCTGGCGGCGGAAAAGGACGTGGACTGCATGACGGACCTGTCGAACGCGGGCGTGTTCATGGGCAAGAAGCTGGGCTTTGCGCCGTGCACGCCGCAGGCCTGCATGGAGATCTTGGACTATTACGGTATTGACTGCAAGGGCAAGAAGGCCGTGGTCATCGGCCGGTCGCTCGTGGTGGGCAAGCCGGCGGCGATGATGCTGATGGCGAAGAACGCGACGGTGACGGTGTGCCACACGAAGACGGTGGACGTGCCGGCCGTGGCGCGCGAGGCGGACATTCTGGTTTCGGCGGCAGGCGTTCTGAACAGCCTGACGAAGGAGTATGTACGGCCCGGTCAGGTGGTCATTGACGTGTCCATCAACTGGGATGCGGAGAAGATCAACGCCAAGGGCGGCAAGGGCGGCATTGCAGGCGACGCAGTGTTTGCAGAGGTCGAGCCGGTCGTGGAGGCCATTACGCCGGTGCCCGGCGGCGTGGGCTCGGTGACGACGTCGGTGCTCATTGGACACGTTGTTGAGGCGGCGGAACGGACGCTTTAAGCAAACAGGACGGACTGCCGCTGGGGATATTCCGGCGGCAGTGTGTTTTTGGAGAAAGGTGATGGCATGAAGGAACAATTCAGACAGCCGGCGTGGGTCATCCGGCGGATGTTCGGCGCATTTGTGCTGGCGTGTCTGCTGGCGGCGGCGGTGCATATGCTGCTGGCAGGGGACACGATGGCCGAGGTGATGGCGGGTGTTGGACGCATCTGCACACAGTCGGGGCAGGTGACAAAGAGCTTTTTTGACCCGAGCTACGGCGATGTGGCGGGCACGTTTTTGAATGCGGCGCTGGTGAGCGCAGTGTGTTTGGCGCTGTATTGCCTGCCGGGGGCAAAGCCGGACGGCGTTTCGGTGCTGGCGTTCTTTTTGACGGCGGGCTTCTGCTTCTGGGGCACGACGATTTTGAACATCTGGTTCTCGTTTGCGGGCGTGCTGGTATACTGTGTGGTGAAGAAAAAGCAGCCGGGAGCGATGGCGAACGCGTTTTTGTTTTCGACCGGCCTGGCGCCGCTCATTACGGAGATGCTGTTCCGGTATCCGGGTGAGGACTGGCACGGGTTCACGGCGCTGGGGTTCGTGCTGGCGCTGGCTGTGGGCGTGTTCATTGGATTCGTGTTTCCGGCGGTGCTGGTACACAGCCCGAAGATGCACAAGGGGTATGACCTGTATAACGCGGCGGTGCCGATCGGGCTGACGGCGTTTTTCCTGCGGGCGCTGCTGTATAAGGTGTTTACGCCCGCGCCGCCGGTGAATGAGAGCGTGGGCCTGTCAGAGGGCATGGACGGCACGGCGCTGCTGTTTTGCGGCGTGGTGTTTGGGCTGGCCATTTTGTGCGGGCTGCTCATGGGCGGCGGACGCGACTATGGGCGGCTGCTGCGCAGCACGGGGTATGACACCGATTTTGGCGCGCAGACCTCGCCGGCGGCGGGCGTTTTGAACTTTGGCGTGTATGGCGTGTTCATTGTGCTGTATTACTGTGCGGTGGGCGCGGTTTGGAACGCAGCGACGCTGGGGTGTGTGTTCTGCATGGTTTGCTGCTGCTTTAAGGGCAGCCATCCGCTGAACGTGTGGCCCATTATGGTGGGCTATGTGCTGGCCAGCTTCCTCGCGAAATTTGTGTGCGGGCTGACGGGGGCGGAGTTTTCGATGGCCGTCAACGCACAGGCGATCGTTATTGGGCTTTGCTTTGCAAACGGGCTTTCGCCGGTGGCGGGCGTGTATGGGTGGCTGGCCGGCGTGCTGTTCGGTATGGTGCACTACACGCTGGTAACGTGCGTGCCGCTGCTGCACGGAGCATTCTGCCTGTATAACGGCGGGTTCACGGCGGCGTTCTGCTGCTTCCTGTTTGTGCCGGTGCTGGAGGAGTTTTTCCGGCCGAAGGCAGAACGCAGACTGAGTGCGGGGCAGCGCCCCGCGCGGCGGTGAAAGCGTGTTTTGATCGCAGGACCTGCAAGGGGGTTACGGGGCGCTGCCCCGTGGCCCCTTGTTTTTTTGCAGCCTGAAAGGCTGCGCGGGGTTGCGGGGCTTTGCCCCGGCGGCCTGTTGGTTTTGCGACCTTACGGGTTGGGCGGTTTAGATTGCAGTGCCTGCAACGGGGGTTTACGGGGCTTCGCCCCGGTACCCCTTGGTTTGCAAAACCTGACAGGTTTTACGATTTACTTGCAGTGCCTGCAAGGGAGCGGGTTCGGCCCCCCTTTCTTTCCCGCGGGGAAAGAAAGCG
>CAKTXB010000074.1 GCA_934630555.1 uncultured Oscillospiraceae bacterium | reverse complement strand
CGTATCGCCTGCGATTTTGATAGACGATGAGTTGGAAATGCCATTCAGGCTCAGCACGGCAATATCGGTCGTGCCGCCGCCAATGTCCACCACCATGTGCCCGTCCGGTCCGCTGATAGACAGCTTTGCGCCCAACGCCGCTGCGAACGGTTCTTCAATGAGATACACGCGTCGTGCGCCGGCCTCCATGGTGGCCTGGATGACCGCACGCTCTTCGACCTCCGTCACACCGCTTGGCACGCTCACGATCACACGCGGCTTGACCAGTGAAAAGCCGCCGATTTTTTTGAGAAACTGTTCCAGCATCTTCTCCGTCATCTCATAGTCTGAGATGACACCGTCGCGCAGCGGGCGCACAGCCACAATGTTTCCCGGCGTACGGCCCAACATATTCCGTGCCGCCGCTCCGACCTGCAGGACCTTGCCCGTGTTCTTGTCCACCGCCACGACCGACGGCTCGCGCAGGACAATGCCTTTCCCCTGTTCATACAGCAGAATATTCGCTGTGCCCAGGTCAATGCCAATATCTCTTGACAGTTTGATTTTCATGTTTCATCCTCCCGCTTTGCTGCGGCCAGTGCCGCGCAGACGACTGTCTGCGCCCCGGCTGTGCGCAAGACCCGACAGCACTCCGCAAGCGTCGCGCCCGTCGTCACAATATCATCAACGAGCAGCACCCGCTGCCCCAAAACCTTCGCTTGATCGCATACCTGGTACGCGCCGCTCGCGTTGGCCCGGCGTGCGGCCTCGTCATGGATACCCGACTGCCGCCGGGTATGCCGCGCTTTTTCCAGCAGCCGCACCGGCCGCATTCCAAGCTCTTTTGCCAGCGCCCTGCACAGCAGCTCCGCCTGATCATAGCCGCGCTCCCGCAGGCGCCTGCGGCTGACCGGTGCCCAAGTGATGCAGTCAAACTGGCCCTGCAGCTTATCACGCACCGTCACAGCCATCCAGTGACCAAACATGTCCGCATAGAAATCCCGTCCGCCGAACTTAAAGCGCAAAATGGATTCGCGCAGCGCGTCGCGATAAAAGAACGTCGCCACGCACCGTTCGGCGAGCTCCACTGGTATATCCGCGCCGTCATATTCCGGCAGCGTATCCAGACACGCTTGGCACACCGGTGCCTGCGCCCGCGCGATCAGGCGATCGCAAACCATGCACCGCGGCGGATACAATAGATCCAGCACCCAGTTGAGCACGCGCCGCATCATGACGATCTGCCCTTTTCCAGCCGCAGCTTCAGCCCGCTGTAGCGGCGCAGCTGCCGGTCGTTGCGTGTCATAGCCGCGATGACCTCCTCGTTGCCCACCACGATGAGCAGTTCCCGCGCCCGCGTGATGGCCGTATACAAAACGCTCCGCGTCAACAGATACGGTGAACCGTCAAACACCGCCAGTACCACGGCGCGATATTCACTGCCCTGGCTTTTGTGCACCGTCATGGCATAGGCTGGCTCCAGCTCCCCCAGCATATCAAAACCATAGCGCGCCTCGCGGTCATCAAATGTGACTGTCACGGTTTCCTCGGAAAAGCTGATGGACTGAATGCAGCCAATGTCGCCGTTGAAAATGCCTGTGCCGGCGCCAAGGCCGTCAGTCCGTTTCCACATTATATCATAGTTGTTGCGAATTTGCATCACCCGGTCGCCCTCGCGGAAGCAAAAATCGCCGAACTGCTTTTCCCGCTTTCCCGGCGCGGCTGGATTGAGCGCTGCCTGTAAGGCGCGATTGAGCTCCTTTGTGCCCGTTGCATGCTTGCGCGTCGGGGAGAGCACCTGGATCTCCGCTGAGGGGATCCCCATGTTCTTCGGAAGCCGTGCTGCGCAAAGCTCCTGTATGGTCTGCACCACGCTTTCGCCGGTGCGGCGCTTTAAAAAGAAGAAATCCCGATTGGTTACATTTAAGGCCGGCAGTTCGCCGTGGTTCACCGCGTGCGCGTTCATGACGATCAGGCTCTCCTGTGCCTGCCGGAAGATCTCCGTCAGCCGCACAGTCTGCACCACGCCGCTGCGGATGAGGTCGGAAAACAGATTTCCCGCGCCGACGGCCGGCAGCTGATCTGGGTCACCCACCAGCAGCAGCCGGCAGCCCTGCGGCAGCGCCCGCAGCAGTGAGGCCGCCAGCTGCAGATCCAGCATGGACGCCTCATCCACGATCATTGCATCGAGCTTTAACGGCTCGTCCTCGTCGTGAACAAATGACATCATGCCTGTTTCCGGGTCAAACTGCGCCTCCAGCAGGCGGTGGACAGTCGAGGCCTCGCGCCCTGTCACCTCTGAAAGCCGCTTTGCGGCCCGCCCGGTCGGTGCGGCCAGCTGGGTCTTGAGGCCCAGCGCGTCATACAGGTCCAAAATACCCGTCATCACGGTCGTCTTGCCCGTGCCCGGGCCGCCCGTTACCAGCAGCATCCGGCAGCGCGCCGCGTCATAAATGGCCTGCTTCTGCTGTGCTGCATAGGCAATGCCCCGCCGCGCTTCAATGTCGTCTACGATCTGCTGCAGCCGCGCCGGTGCATCGACCTGCATATCGCACATCGACAGCACGCGCGCCGCCACATATGTTTCCGCCTCATAATATTCCGGCAGATAGCACGCACGCAGCCCGGCCACGGTGTCCTCGTCCATGCGTCCGGTATCCAGCAGCCGCTGCATCCCCGCCGCAATGATCTCTAGCTCCACGCCCAGCAGTGCCGCCGTCGCCGCCGTCAGCTTGTCCGCCGGCAAAAATGTGTGCCCTCCGTTTAAATTATACGAAAGTTCAAATAATATCCCCGCCTCCACGCGCCGCTCGTCGTCCGCTTCCACGTCCATTTCCAGCGCAAACGCGTCCACGCGGGCAAAGTCCGCGCCAAAATATGCATCTGTCAGGACATAGGGGGCATCCCGCAGCGCTTCGGCCGCCAGATCCCCGTATACGCGATACAGGCGCATGGCAAGCTCCGCCGGCAGATGGTGCTGCGTCAAAAACTCAATGAGCCGCCGCACTCCGGCCTGCCGCCGGAAGCTCTCGCCCATCTCCAGCGCCTTGCGGTGCGAAATGCCGCCGATGCCGGCAAGCGCCTCCGGATCGTTCTCCAGAATGTCCAGCGTCTGCGCGCCAAAGCGCTCCAGGATCTTAGCCGCCATCTTTTCGCCAATGCCCTTCACCGCGCCGGAGGAAAGGTAGGCGTAGATCTCGTCTTGTGTCTGCGGCATGAGCCGCTCCAGAAATTCCGCCTCAAACTGCCGCCCGTAGCTGGCGTGGTGGCCCCATTTTCCGGTCACCACCAGCCGCTCACCCGGCAGCGTCATGGGGATCGTGCCCACAACGGTCACTGCTTCCGCGTTCTCTGTCAGCACGCGCAGCACAGCATAGCCATTTTCCGGGTTCTGATAGATCACGCTCTGCACCGTTCCGGCGATCATTTCTGTCTGCTGCTGCACCATCTACTGCTCCAATCTGATTATATCTCCAACATCCTGCGCCGTACAAAGCCGCACGCTCGCATCCTGCGCACAAAGCGCCCGCGCCAGCCGCAAACCATCGGCATCCAGCCCGCAGTCTACCAGCAAAAGCCCTTGCCCGGTCAGACCGCCGCCGCGCATCCACTGCCATGCGCGCACCGCCTGCTCCAGCGCACCCGCGTCGCCGCGCACGGCCAGAGCCGTCCACGACCGCCGCAGCTGCGGCAGCAGCACCTTTCCCGTCAAGCACCAGGTCAAAAGCAGTACCCCGCACGCAGCCAGCACGCACCAGATCATTTCACGGATCATCCCAGCACCTCCTGCATCATGCTATGCAGACAGCGCTATTTTGGTTATTCTATCACATTCTGCGCCGCTTTTCCAGCATGCACAACGCACTCGTAGCATTTTCCCACAAAGCTCGTTTCAATTTTTCTGACGTTTCTGCAACCGCGCGCAAAAAATGTCGTCTGCAAGAATGACGGCGCGCTGCGCCGCATGATTCTCTGGAGGTAACCAACTCATGAAAAAAACACTTGCTATCATTTTAACGCTTACGCTTGCCCTGACGCTGGCCGCCTGCGCTGTTAAGCAGCCGTCTGACAGTGCATCTGACGCCACGCAGGAAAGCGCGCCTGCTGCCAGCGCCAAGGAACTGCTTGACACAGTCTGGAACACCTATACAGACGATGAGAAATTTCCCGCAGCCGGCGGCGACTATTCTGAAGAAAACATGACCGACGACGCCCCCGGCAACTACTCCATCGCCGACAAGTCTGAGCTGGACCGTGTCTTTGGCCTCTCCTCCGATGCCGCCGAACAGGTGGATGACGCCGCGTCTATCGGCCATATGATGAACGCCAACACATTTACCTGCGGCGCGTTCCATCTGAAAGACGGCGCAGACATCGCCGCGCTGGCCGAATCCACGCGCCAGAATATCCAGAGCCGTCAGTGGATGTGCGGCTTCCCGGACAAGCTCACCATTGTGTCCGTCGGCAATTATCTTGTCACGATGTTCGGTGCGGAGGACCTTGTGGATACCTTTACCGCCAAGCTCACTGCAGCTTTCTCCACGGCGCAGATCCTTGCCGACGAAGCCATCGCATAACGTTCCCTTTCCCGGCAGCGCCGCACCCTCTGCGGCGCTGCCGCAAAAATCCATGTCAGGAGTTTTTCTATGCTGTTTTCAAGCGTACCGTTTGTCTACTATTTTCTCCCCATCACGCTGGCGGTCTATTTTCTTGTGCCGCGGCGGCTTCAAAATGCGGTGCTGCTTGCGGCCAGTCTTGTTTTCTATGCCTGGGGAGAGCCGAAATACGTGCTGCTCATGCTGGCCACCATCACGCAGGGCTATATATTCGGGCTTCTCATCGCCCGCTGCGCGGGCATGCGCCGTGCGCGTGTATACTGCGCCATATCCGTCACACTCAGCCTTCTGACGCTGGCCGTGTTCAAATACGCCGACTTTTTTATCACAAACTTTAACGCTGCCACTGGCCTTTCCGTACCGCTGCTGCGGCTGGCCCTGCCCGTCGGCATCAGTTTTTATACCTTTCAGCTGCTCAGCTACACGGTGGACGTCTGTCGCGGCAACGTGCCCGCCCAGCGCAGCTGGCTGAAACTCGCCGCCTATATCACCATGTTTCCCCAGCTCATCGCCGGGCCGATCGTGCGCTATGCCGATGTTGCCCGCCAGCTGGACGCGCGCACGCACTCCATTTCCCGCGCCGCCGAGGGCGCGCGCCGTTTCACGATCGGCCTCGGCAAAAAGATCCTGCTGGCGGATTCCTTTGCAGCCCTCGTCAGCGCCTGCCGTGCGGCCAGTCAGCCGTCTGTTGCCTTCTGGTGGCTCTATGCGCTGGCATTTACGCTGCAGATTTACTTCGACTTTTCCGGCTACAGCGACATGGCCATTGGTCTTGGCCGTGTGCTTGGCTTTGATTTTCCTGAAAACTTCAACTATCCCTACATCTCCGCCAGCGTTACGGAGTTCTGGCGCCGCTGGCACATCTCCCTTGGCAGCTGGTTTCGGGACTATCTTTACATCCCCCTCGGCGGCAACCGCACAACGCGCGGCAAATGGATCCGCAACATTTTACTTGTCTGGGCCGCTACCGGTCTTTGGCACGGCGCTGCGTGGAATTTTCTCCTGTGGGGCTTGTGGTTTGCACTGCTGCTGCTTGCCGAAAAGCTCTTTTTAAAACCGGTCTTACAAAAGTCGCCGCTCCGCGGCCACCTGTATACGCTCCTTGCCGTCATGCTTGGTTTTGTGCTTTTTAATGCGGAAAGTCTGACAGACGCCGCGCAGACCATCGCCGCGCTATTCGGTGCGCGCAGTCTGCCGCTCTGGAGCACGGAAACTGCTTACCAACTGCGCAGCTATGGCGTGCTGCTGGTACTGGGCATTCTTGGGGCAACGCCGCTTCCCAAGCGCCTGTACGCTGCCGTTCAGCAGCGCCATGCTGGACATTTCATCCTGGATCTGCTCGAGCCGTTTCTGATCGCCGCGCTGCTTCTGCTCTGTACCGCCTATCTTGTGGATGGCTCGTTCAGCCCATTTTTGTATTTCCGCTTCTGAGGAGGCATTTCCATGACCACGAAATTTAAAAACCTGCTCACCCTTGCACTTGCCGCCGGTTTGCTTTATGGCCTGCTCATTTGGGCGCTTGTCCGTCCAGCCGATACTGTCTCCGCCTCTGAACGCCGTCCGCTGGCCCAGCGCCCGGAGCTGACATGGCAGACCGTTCAGTCCGGCAGCTTTATGGACGACTTTTCCGCCTTCTCTCTCGACCAGTTCCCGCTGCACGAGTCTTTCCGCGCCGTGCATACGCTGGCACAGCTGTATCTTTTCGGGCAAAAGGACGTTCACGGCCTTTACAGTTCGGACGGCCAGATCGCAAAGCTCGAGTATCCGCTGAACACTGACTCTGTCAACTATGCGCTCTCGCGCTTTACCTACATTTATAACACCTATCTCAAAGGCACAAACTGCAAGATCTATGCCGCTGCCGTTCCTGACAAAAGCTACTATCTTGCCGCTGCAAACGGCTACCCGGCCATGGACTATGACGCGCTCTTTTCTCAGCTGCAAGACGGAATGCCCTATGCGGCCTTTCGCGACCTCACCAAGCTCTTAACGGCCGACGACTACTATGCGACTGACGCACACTGGCGGCAGGAATGCCTGCAAGCTGTCGCTGCTGCGCTGGCAGCCGCCATGCACACAGACCTGACCGATACAAACTACACGCCTGTCACGCTTCCACAGCCGTTCTACGGCGTCTACGCCGGGCAATTTGCCATCCCGTTTCCAGCGGACTCTATCACGCTCCTGCAAAGCAGCACGCTCCAGGACTGCACCGTCTATGACTACGAAACAGGCGCCGCGCTGCCTGTCTACGACCTTACCCGCGCTGATGGCAGCGACCCATATGAAGTCTATCTCTCCGGCTCCAAATCACTTCTGCGCCTGGAAAATCCCCATGCCGCGACCGACCGCGAGCTGATCCTTTTCCGCGACTCCTTCGGCAGCTCTCTCGCGCCGCTGCTGGCTTCGGGATACAAGACGATCACACTGGTCGATATTCGCTACCTTGCCCCGGAACGCCTTGCACGTTTTCTAACGTTTGAAAATCAGGATGTGCTCTTTCTCTACAGCACGTCCGTTCTCAATCACAGCGAAACGATCAAATAGGCAGCTAAAAAAGCGCCTTGTCTTGCTGACAAGGCGCTTTTGAGCGTGTCAAAAAAGTTTTTTGACACGCTCTCAAACGCGGACCGCTGCGCTGGGTCCACGTTTGAGAAGGCTTGCGCCATGCTGCGCGTATCATTTGTGCGCTTATAGCGCACAAATGATACACTTACATGACGTAAAGTATGTTCGGCGACGTACACACCGCCGCCGAAAATGATCCGAACTTTTTTCGCGCCTGCGGGCGCGAACTCTGCGAGGCTTTTTGACAATCTGAAAAGCGCCTTGTCTTGCTGACAAGGCGTTTTTCTTTCATCATACTCATGATCTTGCAAAAAAAGAGGACGCCGAAGCGTCCTCTTTTCATACCGTATTGGAGGATCAGTCCTCGTTGATGCCGATGACAACGCCCGAACCGACGGTGCGGCCGCCTTCACGGATAGCGAAGCGGAGGCCCTTTTCGATGGCGATCGGGGTGATCAGTTCGACGTTCATGTCGACGTTATCGCCGGGCATGCACATCTCAACGCCTTCCGGCAGGGAGATGATGCCAGTCACGTCCGTGGTACGGAAGTAGAACTGCGGACGATAGTTGTTGAAGAACGGGGTGTGACGGCCGCCCTCTTCCTTGGACAGGACGTAAACCTGGCCGGTGAACTTGGTGTGCGGATGGATGGAACCGGGCTTGGACAGGACCTGGCCTCTTTCGATGGCCTTCTTGTCGATGCCGCGGAGCAGAGCGCCGATGTTGTCGCCAGCCTCAGCGTAGTCCATCAGCTTGTGGAACATTTCGATGTCGGTGACAACGGTCTGCTTCTTCTCGTCGGACAGGCCAACGATCTCGACCGGCTCGTTCTTCTTGATGACGCCGCGCTCCACACGACCGGTAGCAACGGTGCCACGACCGGAGATGGTGAAGACGTCCTCGACCGGCATCAGGAAGGGCATATCAGCCTTGCGGTCCGGGGTCGGGATCCACGTGTCAACAGCTTCCATCAGGTTCTTGATGCACTCGTACTCCGGAGCGTTCGGGTCGGTGGACTCGGAAGCCAGAGCGTTCAGCGCGGAGCCGCGGATGATGGGGGTGTCGTCGCCCGGGAAGCCGTAGAAGTCCAGC
>CAKTXB010000073.1 GCA_934630555.1 uncultured Oscillospiraceae bacterium | reverse complement strand
AGAACAACTTAATTAAATCAAATTGTCCAAGGTGTTTTCATGTTTCTCGTTGTTTAATTTACAAGGTACACTCGCCGTTCTTGGTGGCGGATCCGTTCAGCTTTCGGTTCATCGGAGCGTTGGCCCCTCACCGCAGCGAACTCGTTTATTATATCACCGGAGCTTTCGTTTGTCAAGAACTTTTTTCGTTGATTTTCAACTTTTTTCTTGGCTCACGCAGCTGTGCGGTGAGGCGCTCTTGAAGAACGCTTTGCTATCTTATCAAAATCGCCCCTGTTTGTCAACTACTTTTTTCGTTTTTTCGCTTCTTTTTTTGCAAGCACTACTAGTAGTATCGCAAGCGGAACGATCCCCCAAAATATAGCTGCGCCGCCGTTTGCCAGCCAAGCCGGAATGCCCTCCGGCAGGAACGTCAGCCCAAACGCTGCGGCGCAAACTGCCACTGGCATCGCACCCTGCCCCAGCCGTTCGTCTTGAAACGCCGCCGCCAGCATGGTCGCCGCCGCCTGTGTGAGCAGCGCTCCAAGACAGAAAAAGCTCAAATACAGCACGGCCGACACCAGCGGCTCCAGCCGCTCCATCACACCAAGCAGGCTCAGGCTCTTGCTCAGCGTGTAAAACGGCAGCCCGTCATCCTGCGCCACAGCCGGGCTCAGGCAGCCGGAGGTCACCGCTGCAAACACTGCCGGTGCCAGTGCCAGCACGCTCAGCATTGCCGCCGGCATCTTCCCGCTTCCCGGCGTGCGCTGCAAAAACAGCGCCGCCGACGGCAACAGCAGGGCCGGCGTGAGCCGCAGCAGCTGCGATGCATCGCCCCACGGCGCGCACCACGCCAGCCGCACCTGTTTCAGCGCAGAGATCAGAAATACCGCGTGGATCCCCGCCAGCACCGGTGCAAGCACCGCGACCGCGCGCCCCAGCACCTGCGTGCCCCGCGCGCCGCCCCAGGCGCACAGCGCCAGCAATACCGTTCCGCACAGCGCCGCCTCCGCGCCGCCCGGAAAAGCCGCAGCGCTCCGGCGCGCCGTATCGGCCAGTGCCGTTACGGTCCAAAGCGCCGCCGCGATCAGCACGACGGCGCCCGTTTTTCCAAGCTGCCGCCGCGCCAGCATGGCAAGGCTCTGCTGATCGCCCGCCCGCACCCACAGCTTCCATACTATTGTATAGTATAGCAGCGCGCACGCCCCGGCCGCCAGCGCCCAATGCCACGATGCCGCCGCGCACAGCAGCATCACCGGCACGCCCGCTGCGCCAAAGCACCACGCCAGCTGCTGCCGCCGCGTCACATCATGCCCCATGCAGCGTCAGCCTCCCCTCCGCGCTCAACAGCACCGGCAGCGGTGCGTCGCCCGCGCCAAGCTCCGCCGCGCGCACCGCCGCCAGCGTCACGCCGCCGGGGTGCGCCTGCAAATATTCCGCCGCCGCATCCATATCCGGCACTTCGCCGCGCAGCACATACACCTGTGCCGCCGGGCGCAGCCGCGCATCCGCCACGGCCTGCGGCAAAAGCTTCAGCGCCGCGGGCGTAAACACCAGCTGCTGCGCCGTCTGCAAAAACAGTTCCCCCGGCGCAGCCAGACACAGATCATCCAGTGCCGCCGGCAGGCTCTTGCCGCTGCCCGTCACATCCGCGTCGCAGTCCAGCGTGACCGTACCGTCCGCGGTCAGATCAACATACAGCGCCGTCACCGGCAGCAGCTGCGCCGCATCCGTGCCGTGCGGCAAAAAGCCGCCGAACAGCAGCGCCGCCGCGCCCGCCAGCCACCACAGCCCGCTCTTTTTCATGCCGCATCCCCCTTTTTCCGCCGATGGAACCGCCGCCGCACAAATACCTCGCGCCCGCGCACCGCCGAAAACGGCGCCAGATACGCGTCGCCCAGTGACGACAGCGCCGCCAGATGCACCAGCAGTGCCAGCACGCCCACCGTCACGCCGAACAATCCCGCAGCGCCGCCCAGCACGGTCAACACGAACCGCCAGATGCGCAGCGCGTCCGACAGGTCGCGGCTCGGCAGCGCAAAGCCGCAGATCCCCGCTGAGGCCGCCACGATGAGCGCCGCCGGCGACACGAGCTTTGCGTCCACCGCCGCCGTGCCCACGACGAGCCCGCCGATGATCGACACGGCCGTGCCGATCGCCTGCGGCAGGTGCAGCCCGGCCTCCTGCAGGACCTCAAACGCCGCCAGCAGGCCCAACACCTCCAGCAGTGTGGAAAACGGCACATCCTGCTTGCTGGCAATGATGGCCCGCAGCAGCTTCGTCGGCAGCATCTCCTGATGGTGCATGGCCATAGCCGCATATACAGCCGGCAGCAGCAGGCTCGCAATGCCCGCCAGCGCGCGCAGCACGCGCACGCACGTGGCCGAAACATAGTCCACCGCCCGGTCCTCCGGCGACTGCATGAGCCGCCCCAGCGTCACCGGTGTCAGAAAGCCCTCCGGCAGTCCGTCCACCAGCAGCCCCACCTGCCCCGAGAGCAGCCCCTGGCAGAACTTATCCGTCCGCTCCGTATATTCCAGCAGCGGAAACGCCGTCCGCCGCGCGCCCGTCACCGTTTCCTCCACCGCCGCGGGGGAGAGCAGTCCTTCCACCTGAATATCCGCCAGCCGCGCGCGCATCCGCGCCACCAGCTCCGGCGGCGTCACGCCGTCCAGATAACACAGCGTCACATTCGTCAGCGTCATCGTGCCCACCACCCGCTCCTCCAGCCGCAGCCGCGGACTGCGCAGATGGCGGCGGATGAGGCTCGTGTTCGTGCGCACCGTTTCCGTAAACGCATCCTTCGCGCCCTTCACGGTGCTCTCCGATTCCGGCGCGGACGGACTGCGCTTTTCGCCCGTTTTCGTTTCAAAGCACAGCGCCTGCCCAAGACCCGGGAACACCACCACGCAGAACCCGTTCACCAGCTTCTGCGCCGCCGCGTCCGGCGTGTCGGCCGTGGAAACGGACGCGCACCACACCGCGCCGTTTTGTGCCTGCCGGAACACACTTTCCATCGTGCCGGGGCGGATGCACCGCACCAGCGGCTGCACCACATACTCCGCAATATCCCCGCTGGACGTCAGACCGTCAATAAAAAATGCCGTCAGCACCTGCCCGCCGGCCGCCACGGTATGCTCCTCAAGATCGCCCGCGTTCTCAAAGATCGCGCGGATGTCCTCCGGCTGCATCAGATCCCTCCCATCGTTTTGGTTTATTTTGCCGCAAACCGGCAAAAAGTATACCGTCCCGGTTTGCATATTCCCGCCCGTTGTGCTAAGATAATGTGACACATTATATACAAACATATACTACCCGGATTTGGAGAGATACCATGTACGAACGCATCACGGAAGCAACGCTTCCGGAATATGAAGCCTTTGTCCAGTCGCACCCCAAGGGCAATTTTGCCCAGAGCAGCCTCTGGGCAAAGCAAAAACCCCTGTGGCAGTGGGACGCCATCGCCGTGCGCGGCGCAGACGGCAAGCTCTGCGGCACCATGGCGCTCATGACGCGCAAGGTGCCCGGCATCGGCAAAACGCTCATGTACGGCTGCCGCGCCCCGGTGTGCGACGTACACGACCGCGAAACGTTTGCGCAGCTTTTGGACGGGGCGAAGGCTCTTGCGAAGCAGCGCAGATCCTATGTCATCAAGATCGACCCCGACGTACCGTCCAGCGACACGGAATTTGCCGCCATGCTGCACGAGGCCGGCTTCCGCAGCAAAGAGGGCGGCAAGAACTTTGAAGCCGTGAATCCGCGCTATGTGTTCCGCCTGAATGTTGAAGGCAAAACGGAAGAAGAGGTCCTCGCGGGCTTCCACCAGAAATGGCGCTACAACATCCGTCTGGCTGAGCGCAAGGGTGTGACGGTGCGCGTCTGCGGGCAGGAGATGATCGGCGCATTCTCCGACCTCATGCTCACCACCGGCGTGCGCGACGGCTTTGTCACCCGCAAGCCGGAGTACTTCTCCGCCATGCTCAAAAACCTGGGTGAGCACTGCCGCCTGTATATGGCCTTTGACCCGGAGGGCACGCCCATTGCCGGCACGCTGGCCATCGCCTACGGCGACAAGGTGTGGTACCTCTACGGCGCATCGTCGAACGAGCACCGCAACCTTATGCCGAACTATCTCCTGCAGTGGCGCATGATCCAGTGGGCCATCGAGCGCGGCTGCCGCGTGTATGACTTCCGCGGCGTGTCCGGCGACGTGTCGGAGGACAACCCGCTCTACGGCCTGTTCCGCTTCAAGCAGGGCTTCGGCGGCGATTTTACGGAATTTGTGGGTGAAATGGACCTGGTGCTGGATCCCGCCGTCTACTGGTGCGTGGAGCACGGCACGTCTGTCTTTAAAGAACTGCGGCGGCAGGTCTATCTGCTGAAAAACCGCAAAAAATGACCGGGGAGGGCGCGTATGAAGGCATATTACGTAGAAAGCGGCGACATTCGCAAAAATCTGGAAAACCTGAAAAAGCGCGCCGGCGGCGCGCCCATCTGGGCCGTGCTCAAGGGAGGCGGCTATGGCCTTGGCCTCATCCCCATGGCCAGGCTGTGCCGTGAAGCCGGCATCACGCGCTTTTGCATCACCGAACCGAACGAGGCCGCGCTGCTGCGCAGCTCCGGCTTCCAGACAGAGCAGCTCCTTATGCTCCGCCCCACGACCGACCCGGATGAGGTGCATATGCTGCTGGACCTGAATGTCATCGCCACCGTGTCCAGTCAGGACGACGCGGCGCTTCTCAACGGCATCGCGCTCCAGCGCGGCGTCGTGGCCGAGGCGCATATCAAGATCGACACCGGCATGGGCCGCTACGGCTTTTTGCCCACGGAGCTCGATAAGATCATCCCCATCTATGCCTACATGGACGGCATTGCCGTGTCCGGCATCTATACGCACCTGCACTCCGCATTCTGCAGCAAAAAACGCACCCGCCAGCAGGCGGCGGCGTTTGACGGCGTCTTGAACGCCATTAAAAAAGCCGGCTATGAGACCGGCATTCCGCACATCTGCAATTCGGCGGGACTGCTGCGCTTCCCCGACCTTGCCATGGGCGGTGTGCGCATCGGCTCGGCCATTCTGGGCCGGCTGTCGTTCAAGGGCAGCTACGGCCTCAAGCGCGTCGGCATATGTGAAGCGGCGATCGACGAGATCCGCTGGCTGCCCAAGGGGCACACCTGCGGCTATGGCGCGGCATGGAAGGCCAAACGCGCCACCCGCATCGCCGTTGTGCCCGTTGGCTGGTATCACGGCTTCGGCTGCGAAATGGGGCACGACGTGTTCCGCGTGCGCGATCAGCTGCGCGCCGCCCTGTCCGCCCTGCGCGGTGTGTTCCGCCGCAGAGCGTACTATGTCTACGTTGGCACGCAGCGCTGCAAGGTGCTCGGTCACATCGGCATGCTGCACACCGTCCTGGACGTCACCAAGGCCAAGTGCGCTCTGGGCGACCGGGTGCAAATGAACATCAACCCGCTCATGCTCAAGGGCATGGACGTCGTGTTCCGCTGACAGTCTGTATTTTAAAACCAAAGGAGCCTTCCCATGTCAGAACTCATTGCCGCCGTCGCCACCGGCTGGGTGCGCGCCGGCATCGGCATTTTACGCCTGAGCGGCCCGGGCTGCATCGAGGCCGCCGCCCCCATTTTCCGCGCGCAGAGCGGCCGCCCCCTGCCGGAGGCCGCGCTTCAAAAGCTCACGCTCGGCACGCTCTATGACGCGCAGGGCCGCGCCATCGACCAGTGCGTGGCCGTGATCTCCCGCGCGCCGCACTCCTACACCGGTGAGGACACCGTGGAATTTCAGTGCCACGGCGCGCCCGCTGTGCTGGCCTCCGGCCTGCAGGCCCTGTTCGCCCATGGCTTCCGGGAGGCCCGCCCGGGCGAGTTCACCCGCCGCGCCTTTTTAAACGGCAGGCTCGACCTCACGCAGGCCGAGGCCGTCATCGACCTCATCGACGCGCAGACCGCCGACGCCGCGGCCAACGCCGCCGGCCAGCTTTCCGGCGCGCTCCGCCGCCGCATCGAGCCGCTCTACAGCTCCCTGTGCGACATCTGCGCCCATTTCCACGCCGTGCTCGACTACCCTGATGAGGACATCAGCGCCTTCCAGATGGAAAGCTTCCGCGCCGCGCTGCTGGACGTGCGGCAGGCGCTCGTGGAGCTGCTGCGCACGTGCGCCCGCGGCCGCCGCATCAAAAACGGTATCCGCGCCGCCATTCTCGGCAGCCCGAACGTCGGCAAATCCAGCCTGCTCAACGCCCTGTGCGGCTTTGACCGCGTCATCGTCACCGACATTCCCGGCACCACGCGCGACGCCGTGGAGGAGACCGTCACCCTTGGGCGCCACCTGCTGCGCGTGCTCGACACCGCCGGCATCCGCCGGACGGACGACACCGTGGAGCAGCTGGGCGTGCAGCGCGCCGAGGCCGCCGCGCACGACTGTGATCTGGCTCTGTTCGTCTGCGACAGCAGCCGCCCGCTGAACGATGAGGACCGCCGCGCCATGGATGCCGCGCTGAATGCGCCACACGCCATCGCGCTGCTCAATAAATCCGACCTCGACCGCCGGGTCGAGCCATCCGACCTGCCGTTTGACTACGTTGTGCCAACCTGCGCCCAAACCGGCATGGGCCTTGGCGGCCTTGCCGATGCGCTGGATATGATCTTCCCCGACGGCGCGCCGTGCGACGGTTCGCTGCTCACCAACACCCGCCAGATGGACGCGCTCATCCGCGCCGGCGAGGCGATTGACTGCGTTCTGTCCTCCATGGACGCCGGCATGACGCCCGACGCCGTGCTCGTGGATGTGGAAGCTGCCATGCAGGCGCTTGGCGAAGTCACCGGCAAAACCGTCCGCGAGGACATCACAAACCGCATTTTTGAACGCTTCTGCGTTGGAAAGTAACAGGCAGCTTTATGATCTATCTTGACAATTCCGCCACCACAAAGCCGTGCGAGGCCTGCATTGCCGCCATGGAGCAGACGCTCCGCACCGGCTGGGGCAACCCTTCCTCCGTCCACCAGCTCGGCATCGACGCCGAGCACGCGCTGCACACTGCCCGCGCGCAGGTCGCAAAAGCGCTTGGCGCGGAGGAGGCGCGCGTGTTCTTCACCTCCGGCGGCACGGAGGCCGATAACTGGGCCATTTTCTCCGCCGCCGAGCGCCTTGGCAAGCGCGGCCGCCACATCGTCACCACCGCCGTGGAGCACCACGCCGTCCTGCACCCCATGCAAAAGCTCGAGGCCCGCGGCTTTGCGGTCACATACCTCCAGCCTGACGAAACCGGCTATATCTCCGCCGCGCAGCTTGCAGATGCGCTCCGACCCGACACCATACTCGTGTCGGTCATGATGGTCAACAATGAGACCGGTGCCGTCCTGCCCATCCCGGATATGCTCCGCGCCGCGCGCCGCAAAAGCCCGCTCGCGCTGTTCCATACCGACGCCGTGCAGGGCTTTTTCAAGCTGCCGTTTCAGGCCAAAACACTGGGCGCGGACCTCATTTCCATCTCCGGCCATAAGATCCACGCCTCCAAGGGCGTGGGCGCGCTGTATATCCGCCCCGGCCTGCCCCTGCCGCCCTTCCTCCACGGCGGCGGACAGGAGCAGAATTTCCGCTCCGGTACGGAAAATCTCCCCGGCATCTGCGGCTTTGGCGCCGCCTGCGCTGCCCAGCTGCCGGAGCGCGCCGCACAGATCGCCCACATGAGCGCCCTGCGCGACCTCTGCCGCCAGACGCTTTCCGACATCCCCGGCCTTGTCCTCATTGGCCGGCAGGACGCGCCGCATATCGTGAACATTTCTCTGCCGCACCTGCGCTCACAGGGCATTATCAACTGCCTGCAGGATGCAGGTATTTACGTTTCCGCAGGCTCCGCCTGCTCCCGCGGCCACCGCAGCCATGTGCTCGAGGCCATGCGCCTGCCCCCCGCCGTCATCGACGGCTCTGTTCGGATCTCGTTTTCGCCCGAAAACACCGAGGGGGATGTTTATGCGCTGCATGATGCGCTGCTGCGGGCAAAGCAGACCTTGAAAGGTTGACGAACTATAAATAAAATACAATAAAAAGAGAGGCTTACGCCTCTCTTTTTTCGCACCTGCGGTGCGAAGTCACCGCTTTTACCTCAGTGTTTGCAACATTGCACCTGTGCCTCCGGCGGATTTTGCCATAGTCGGCAGGCTAGCGCCCGCCCACCGTTCTTTCCTCAGTGTTTGCAGCACTGCTCCTGTGCCTCCGGCGGCTGACTTTTTTCTGCCTTGCCAGAAAAAAGTCAGCAAAAAAGAGGCGCCGGAGC
>CAKTXB010000072.1 GCA_934630555.1 uncultured Oscillospiraceae bacterium | reverse complement strand
GGGTCGCCGCGCGCAAACTGCGGGCTCTGCGGCACATAGCCGATGCGCAGCTTTGACTCCTTCCCCGATGCGTCGTGGAACGTGATCTTGCCGCTGTATTCCCGCTGGCCTAAAATGGCCTGAATGAGCGTCGATTTGCCTGCGCCGTTTGGCCCGATGAGCGCCACCAGCTGGCCGCAGTGCATATGCAGGTCGATGTGCTCCAAGATCGGGCTGCCGCCCGCGCTGACGCACAGATCCTCCACCCGCAGGCAGCATGCGTGCTCGCAGTCGCCCGTGTGGCTGTGTTTGTAAGGTATCATTGCAGTGCTTCCTTTATCGTGTCAATGTTGTGCCGGATGGCCTCGCCGCCGGAAAGGCCCATGTCCAGCGTATAGACCGCCGCACCTGTTTCCCGGGCCACGAGCTTTGCCGCATCGTCAGTGCCGCTTTTTTCCGCAAATACCGCCGGGATCCCGTCCGCGCGCACAATGTCCACGACCGCTTCCAGTTCTTTCGCCGACGGTTCGCTTCCGGCTTCAATTTCCATGGCCGCCGCGATCGTCAGGCCAAATGCCGCGGCAAAATACGAAAATCCGTCATGGAACGTCACGAGTTCCCGGCACGAAAGTCCGGCCAGCGCCGTATTCCCGTATTCCAGCAGCGCGTCCATCTCGGCGGCATAGCCCGCTGCGTTTTCCCGCAGCCGCGCCGCATCCGCCGGATACAGCGCCGCAAGGCCGTCTGCTATGTTCCGCGCCATCTGCGCGCAGGCTGCCGGTGACAGCCAGATGTGCGGGTCTGATTCCCCCGGCTCTTCGTCTGACGGCAGTGCTTCCACGCCATCCGACGCCACGATCTGCGCACCGTTTGAGGCCCGCAGGGCCTGCTGCATAAAGTCCTCCAAACCAAGCCCCACCGTGATGGTCACGGCGCTGCGCTCCAAAAGCTGCATCTGCCGTACGCTTAACGTGTAGTCGTGCAGGCACGATACCGGCTCGGTCACCACGCAGCTGACCTCCAGCTCCTGTTCCAGAGCTGTGTCAGCAATGACGCGCCGCGTCATTTCGGCCAGCTGCCCCGTCGTGCAGACGATCGTGTCCTGCGCTGCCGCCGTGCGCTGCGCGCCGCAGCCGCAAAGCCCCAGCGCCAGCACCAGCAGCAGCGATATAAATTTTTTGTATTTCATATAGTTCTCCAATAAATCTTACGCTGCCGCAAACACGCAGCAGCTGCTTCTGTACTTATTATACAAACATTGTCAAGCGTTCAAACCGGCTGCACAAACGCCGTCGCTGCAAAGCCGACCAGGCCGTCATAGTCCACTGTGTACCAGTCGTTGTACTGCCCCAGCACTGTGACTGCCGCGCCATCCGGCAGCTGCGCAAGGACCGGCGCGCCCACAGTCGGATACGCCCGCAGATTGAGTGTGCTGCCTTGCGTGGCAATGACCGCCGGCCGTTCCCTTTCCGGTGTAAGGAACGGCAGTCCAAAATATTCCGTCACGCCCTCCGCCAGTGCCGCCGCGACCTGTTCCAGATCGCCCGTCAGCCAGTTTGCATCCTCCACATTGTCGTGATACCCGAGCTCTGCCAGCACCGACGGTGCCCGCGTCCGCCGCACCTCGCCGATCGTCACGCTGGGCAGCGCCCGCACCCGCTCCGGCAGCGGATAAATGGGTCGTATATTATCGGCCAGAATGTTCGCCATCCGCAGCCCATCCTCGCTCGTTGGGAAATAATAGAACTCTACCCCACGCGCCTGCCCCCGCGTCGCCTCCGGCGAGGCGTTGGAATGCAGCGCCAGATGAAAGTCATACGTTCCTGCGTTCGACTGCCGGATGGACGCCGCCGCATTCCCCTCCGGGTCGTTGCGCGTCACATTCACGCCGCTTGCGCGCAGATAGGGCGTCATTGCATCTGCCAGCCGGTTCATCCAATACCGCTCGTCGCCCTCCGTCACATAGGGGTTAAAATACTGCGTGGAGGGGCTTAAAAACAAAAAAGGCATTCTTTCGCCGTCCTTTCCGATTTTTGCCCATTCTATGCAAATTCCGTCCGCGCTGTGCGTTTCTTTTGCAAAAATCATTTACACACGCCGCGCCGTGTGATACCATAGATAGGAATATGATAAGGAGCATCACTATGCAATACATCGTTCTGGATATGGAGTGGAATCAGGCCTGGCCCGGTTCTTACGCGGCCAAAAAGCCCCTCCCCCTGCCGCTGCGCGGGGAGATCGTGCAGATCGGCGCCGTTCGTGTACACGAGGACCAAACGCTGGCCGACGAGTTCCAGATCCTCATCCAGCCCAAATACTTTAAAAAGATGAACCGCAAAATCGCCAAGCTCACCGGCATCAAGGATGCCGACCTGCAGGCGCGCGGTGTCAGCTTTCCCGAAGCCATGGAGCGGTTTTGTGCCTGGTGCGGTGAGGACTGCATTTTCCTCACCTGGGGCTTTGACGATGCCATGGTCCTCAAGGAAAACCTGGCCTTGCACGCGCTGGATGACAGCTGGGCCAGCCGCTGGTATAACGCCCAGCTCATCTTTAACGCCCAGACGGATGGCCTCTCACCCCAGCGCGCGCTGAAAACAGCCATGGAGATGATGCACATTGAGCCCAGCCGTCCGGCCCATGACGCGCTTGGTGACGCGTACCACACTGCGCTCATTTGCAGCAGGCTCGACCTTGCCGCTGGCATCGCACAATACGCCCAGACGCGCATTCAGCAGGAAAACAGCTATCAGCCTGAGCAGCTTCCCGGCTGTGTGGACCGTCATGTATTCCATGGCTATGCCGATAAAGCTGCGGCGCTCACCGCCATGGCCGGGCCGGAAAACTGCTGTCCTGTCTGTGGCGCAGCCATGCAGCCCGCCCGCTGGCTGGGCCAGCCCGGCCGGCGTTATATGAACCTCAGTCATTGCCCGGAGCATGGGGATTACCTCATCCGCGTCCGCCTGTCTGATGAAACCGACGGCACGCTCCGCGCCAGCCGCCTGACCTATGCATCCGACTCCGAAGCGGCCAAAAGCTACGTCGCGCAGGCCGCCAAGCCGCGCCGTCGTTCCCCCAACCGCCGCCGTCACCGCCGTGCATCCAAGCCGGCCGCCGATGCGGCAAAGGCCGAATAAAGCACCACGGACGGTTGCAAAACCGCCCGTTCTGTTTACCCGCAGTCCTTTGCCTTTCCCTGCACGCTGTGCTATACTGATCCAAAACAGCCCATCCCAAAAATACGGAGGGATCTTCTTTGTCTAACCTGTTCCAACATTCCATGGACACCCGCCAGATCGGCCAGATCAGTGCTCTCGGCCTTGCCCACTGCGGCGACGCCGTGTTTGAACTGCTCGTGCGCGGCTGGCTGTGTGAAAGCGGGCGCGCCACGTGCAAAAATCTGCACCGCGCCACTGTGCAATATGTCTGCGCCCCGGCACAGGCCCGCCGCGCCGACCGAATGCTCCCGCTGCTCACTGAAGCGGAGCTGGCGCAGTTCCGCCGCGGCCGCAATGCGCACACCCACATGATCCCCAAAAACGCCACGCACGAAGAATACTCCAAAGCCACGGGCCTGGAGTGCCTTTTCGGCGCGCTGTATCTATCCGGTCAGCTCGACCGCGTGAGCGAGCTGTTCCGCCTGACCATGGAGGACGCCGATGCCACTTGACGCTCTGTTTCTCACCGCGCTCCGGCAGGAGCTTTCTGAAAAGCTCCCCGCCTGCCGCGTCGATAAAGTCCAGCAGCCGGAGCGCGACACCGTGCTGCTGCACCTGCGCGCGCCCGGCATGACAGCCAAACTGCTGCTGTCCGCTTCTGCGAACCATCCGCGCATCCATATCACCGAGGCGGCCATGGAGAACCCGACGCAGCCGCCCATGTTCTGTATGCTCCTGCGCAAGCACCTCACCGGCGCGCGCCTGCTCTGCATCGAGCAGCCGCCCATGGAGCGTCTTGTCACGCTGCGCTTTGAGGCCATGGGCGAACTTGGCGAGCTGACGCAGCGCGCGCTCATTCTGGAGCTTATGGGCCGCAACTCGAACCTCATTTTGCTGGGCGAGGACGGCCGCATTCTCGACTGTATGCGCCGCGTCGATTTTGAAATGTCTGAACAGCGCCAGGTCCTCCCCGGTCTGTTCTACCATCTGCCGCCTGCACAGGGCAAGCGCGACGCGCAGCAGACTGACTTGGAATCGCTCACCGCGCTCCTTGCCGCCGCCGACGCACACACGCCGCTTGACCGCTGGCTGCTCGATACCTTCGGCGGCCTGTCGCCGCTCGTCTGCCGTGAGGTCGCCTACAGGCTCACCGGCAGCGTGGATGCGCCGCTGTCCGCGCTTTCCGGCGCCGAGACGCTCTTTGCCGCGCTGCAAACGCTCTTTACAGGCCCGCACGCGCCGCTGCTGCTTACACAAGACGGTGTTCCCAAGGACTTCACCTGCATTCCCATCACGCAGTATGAGGGTTTCCTGCAGCCGCAGCCTGCCGCGTCATTTTCTGCGCTGCTTGACACGTTCTACGCCGAGCGTGACCGCGCCGAGCGCATCCGCAGCAAGACACAGGCCCTGCGCAAAACGCTCACCACGCTCCGCAGCCGCGCTCTGCGCAAGCTGGAGATCCAGCGTCTGGAGCTTGCCAAAACCAAAGACCGTGAACACCTGCGCCGCATGGGCGACATCCTCACCGCCAACCTCCACGCCATCGCGCGCGGGCAGGCCTTCGTGGATGCCACGGATTTCTACGACCCCGAGATGAAAACCGTCCGCATTGCGCTCAACCCGGCCATCTCCCCGCAGCAAAACGCGGCCAGATTCTATAAGGACTACCAGAAGGCCAAAACCGCCGAAAAAATTCTGACGGAGCAGATCGCAAACGGCGAACAGGAGGCCGCCTATCTCTCCACCGTTCTGGACGCCCTGGCCCGCGCCGAATCCGAACGTGACATCCAGGAAATTCGCGCCGAGCTGACCGAGGGCCGCTATCTTCGCGCCCAGACGGGCAAAAAGCAGATGAAGCTCCCGGCCAGCAAGCCCATGGAGTTTACGTCCAGCGACGGCTATACCATTCTCGTCGGCCGCAACAACCGCCAAAATGACCAGCTCACGCTCAAAACGGCGGCTAAAAACGACATCTGGCTGCACGCGCAGAAGATCCCCGGCAGCCACGTCATCATCCTCTGCAGCGGCAAGACGCCGCCCGACGATACGTTCACCGAGGCAGCCATGCTCGCCGCCTGGTATTCGCAGGCGCAAGGCGGGCAAAATATCCCCGTGGACTGCACCGACGTGCGCGTCGTCAAAAAGCCGAACGGCGCCAAGCCCGGCATGGTCGTTTATGACCGCTACCGCACGCTGTTCGTCACGCCCGATCCCAAACACATCAAATCGCTCCGAGTGAGGTGAATCCCATGTCCGAATCTTGGGAAGGCAAGCACTATGCGTTCTTCCAGAACCGTCAGTGTGAATATTTTCCCTGTCACGAAACAGCAGACCCGGAAAATTTCAACTGCCTGTTCTGCTATTGCCCGCTCTACGCGCTTGGCCGCGCCTGCGGCGGCAACTGCACGTTCACAAAGTCCGGCATCAAAGACTGCTCCGGCTGCCTTGTGCCGCACCGGCGTGAAAACTACGGTTACATCGTGTCGCGTTTTTCTGACCTTGTGAAAAAAATGCAGGAATAACCCCGCCGCACCCCGCGCACACTAACCGCGAGGTGAGCCGTATGAAACAGGAACAGCCCGATGTTGCGCACGAGCTGCGCGATCCGGCCATTCCACCCGTCCGCAGCCTGCAAAGCAGTGCGCCTGAAAGCGCCCCGCGCACCGTCAGCGCGCCGCATCCCCAGCCGCCCGCACAGCCCTCTGTGTAGCGCGCACCATTTGCCGAACCGGGTCATAAGATGTCATGGAGCGCCTTGCTCCGTGACATCTTTTTTGGAGGTACGGCACTATGTGTAATTCCTACGGCGTATACGGCGGTATCGTATTTCCCACGTTTGTGGGCCAGTCCTGCTGCAACCCCTGCTGCCGGAGCAGCTCCGGCACGACCACCGGCACCGTTGCCGGCACGAGCACCACGACCACCAATGGCTGTGCCAACACCTGCGGCTGCAGCTGCTGCCGCTGCCGGTGCAGCACGTGCGGCTGCGCAAACAGCGGCAATGCCTGCGGCTGCGGCAGCAATTCCTGCAGCTGCCACTCCTGCAACAGCTGATCCTACCCGGCGTCCTCCCTAGGACGCCGTACATCGCCTCCAAAAAAGCCGCGCGGTATTTGTCAAACGCAAATACCGCGCGTTTTTCTGCCGCCGGTACTTCTGCATTGAAAATGGCCATGACCTGTGCTAAAATAAGCAAAAACCACAGGAGGCTGCCGCCATGCTTTTCTGGCTCCTGCGCACGTTTGCGCCCTGGCGCGCAGGCGCGCAATTTGATACGCCCGCTGCGTTCCATGCTTTTCTTCACCGTGTGAACAAACGCCTCGGCGCCGTGCGTGCCGTGCTGCTCGTGCTCACTGCCCTTGCCCTCATGGGCAGCTACGCCTTTGACATCCGCAGGCTCGACTTTGTCGCCGTCGTTGCGCTCGTGCTGGTACTCGGCCTGTCGCTTCTCATTCTGCAAAACGAAAAAACGCTCCACGAGGAGGAGACTACCCCATGACCTTTGCCCCTGACCCTGAAATTCTTGCCTTGCTCGCCTCCGGTGACGCCACATTCGCACTTGTGCAGAACGGTCAGATCGTTCACAAGGTCTTTGGCCGCGGCGTCGGTCCGGCACTGGCTGCACTGGATGAGCACCCCGACCTTCTGCGCGGTGCAATGGTCTATGACACCATCGTCGGCAAAGCCGCTGCCGCTCTGTTTGTGCTTGGCGGCGCGCAGAGCGTCTATGCAGAAACGATCAGTGACGCCGCTGTCGCGCTCCTGCAAGGAGCCGGCGTCGCATGTTGCTGGCAAACGCGCACCGGACAGATCATCAACCGCCGCGGCGACGGTCTGTGCCCGTTTGAGCAGGCCGTGCTGACCTGCCAGACACCAGAAGCGTGTCTGCCCGTCATTCGTCAGACACTGGCTCGGCTGCGCGCCGCATCTGGCCCGGCAAAATAGAATGATTATGGCAATATCCTAAATGCCAGTTTTCTGCTACCCTGTTTCCAGAGTCCATCGGCACCTTAACCCGGGCCGAGAAAAGAGGAAACATCATGCAGCATACCATCACCCGGCGCATTTGCGTCAGCGCACTGTTCGCCGCACTCATCTACGTTTTCACTGCCTTCCTGCACGTGCCGAGCTACACCGGCTATACCCACATCGGCGACGGCTTCATTTTTCTGGCTGCCAGCCTTCTTCCCGCGCCCTACGCCATGGCCGCCGGCGCGATCGGCGCCGGCCTTTCCGATATTCTCTCCGGCTACACGCTCTGGTTCCCCGGCACCGCTGTCATCAAGGCGCTCACTGCGCTGTGCTTTACAGCCAAAAATGAAACGATCCTCTGCAAGCGCAACCTGCTCGGGCTCATTCCCGCGCTCGTCCTGTGTGCCGGCGGATATTATCTCTACAATGCGCTCGTCATCTCCCGCAGCTTTGCCGCCCCGCTGGCTGAGATCCCCGGCAACCTGGTCCAGTGGGCACTGAGCAGCGTCGTTTACGTTGTGCTCGGCAAGCTGCTGGACAGTGCAAAGCTCAAAAACCGACTGGGGGCAATTTAAATGACCATCACCTATCCCGTCAAGCATGGCGTCTACGTCAATATGACGAACCGCTGTCCGTGCGCCTGCACGTTCTGTCTGCGCCAGCACGGCCCCAGCGTCTACGGCTCCGACCCGCTCTGGCTCGAACGTGAGCCGACGATAGAAGAAGTTGAGCAGTCGCTTGCCGCGTGGGATCTGCGTCAAAAGGAAGAAGTCGTATTCTGCGGCTATGGTGAGCCAACCGAACGTCTGCCGGAGCTTCTGGATGTCGCCGCGTGGCTCAAAGCCCGCAGGGATATTCCCATCCGCATCAACACGAACGGCCTTGCCGACCTCATCTGGGGGCAGTCCACCGCACCGTGGCTCCAGGGAAAGATCGACTGCGTATCCATCAGCCTCAACGCCACAAATGCCGAGGAATACGCCCGCGTCTGCCGTCCGAAGTTCGGGCTGCCCTCCTATGACGCCATGCTGAAATTCACCAAGGACTGCACCCGCTATGTGCCCCATGTCGTCATGACCGTCGTCGATCAGGTCACCACCCCAGAGGAGCAGGAAAAGGCCCGCCAGATCTGCGATTCTCTCGGTGCCACCCTCCGCATCCGCCCCTATGA
>CAKTXB010000071.1 GCA_934630555.1 uncultured Oscillospiraceae bacterium | reverse complement strand
ACGCCGCCGCCGAAAATGATCCGGACTTTTTTCGCGCCTGCGGGCGCGAACTCTGCGAGGCTTTTTTGACAGACTGAAAGGACGTTCCAACCGGAACGTCCTTTTTGCGCGTGTCAAAAATACTTTTTTGACACGCGCAAAAGCACGCTTCCAAAAGAAGCGTGCTTT
Source organism: uncultured Oscillospiraceae bacterium (assembly GCA_934630555.1). Taxonomy (GTDB): domain Bacteria; phylum Bacillota; class Clostridia; order Oscillospirales; family Oscillospiraceae; genus CAG-170. Next base: position 8,170 of record CAKTXB010000071.1, on the reverse strand, counting down.
TGTTTGCTCAGCTCTTGTTTTTCATCACCGCACGCATTCTGGCGGAGTGATCCAAAATACGCTTGCGCATCCGCAGGCTCTTTGGCGTGACCTCCAACAGCTCGTCGTCGGCCAGATACTCCATGCACTGCTCCAGCGACAGGATCTTCGGCGGCGCCAGACGGATGGCTTCATCCGAACCGGCGGCGCGCATATTCGTCAGCTGCTTGCGCTTGCAGACGTTCACAGACATATCCTCGTTGCGGTTGCACTGCCCCACGATCATGCCGGCGTAGACGTCCACGCCCGGGCCGATGAACAGCACGCCGCGGTCCTGCACGCCGCCAAGGCCATAGGCCGTGGCCTCGCCCGTTTCAAACGCCACGAGCGAACCGACCTGCCGGCGCTCAATGTCGCCCTTCACCGGCGCGTAGGAATCCAGCACGGAGGCCATGATGCCCTCGCCGCGCGTGTCGGTGAGGAACTCGTTGCGATAGCCAAACAGGCCGCGCGTCGGCACCAGAAATTCCAGCCGCATCCGGCTGCCGATCGGCGTCATGGACGTCAGCTCGCCCTTGCGCTGCGAAATTTTGTCGATGACCGCGCCAACAGAGCTTTCCGGCACGTCGGCCACCATGCGCTCGATCGGCTCGCAGAGCTTGCCGTCCACCTCTTTGTTCAGCACGTGCGGCGTCGACACCTGGAACTCATACCCCTCGCGGCGCATGGTCTCAATGAGGATGGACAGATGCATTTCACCGCGGCCCGCCACGTTGAACGAATCCGTGCCGACCTCGGTCACGTGCAGCGACACGTCCTTGAGCAGCTCCCGCTGCAGCCGGTCGCGCAGGTTACGCGACGTTACGAACTTGCCTTCCCGGCCCGCAAACGGCGAGTCGTTGATGGAGAACGTCATCTCGATCGTCGGATCGGAGATCTTCACAAATGGCAGCGGATCCGGCGCGTCCACCGCGCAGATGGTGCGGCCGATGGTGATGTCCGAAATACCGGAAAACGCCACGATCTCGCCCGCGGCCGCCTCCTGAATGGGGCTGCGGCCCAGACCCGTAAACTCATACAGCGCCACGATCTTGGCCTTTTCCTTCTTTTCCGGGTCGTGATAGTCGGTGACGAGCACCTCCTGGTTCTGGCGGATCACGCCGCGCTCCACACGGCCAATGCCGATACGGCCCACGAACTCGTTGTAGTCAATGGCCGACACGAGCACCTGCAAAGCGCCCTCCCGGTCGCCCTTGGGCGGGTCGATGTAGTTGATGATGGTCTCAAACAGCGGCACAAGGTCTGTGCCGGGCTCGTCCGGGCCATAGGACGAAATGCCCTGCCGGGCCGAGCAGAAGATCGTGGGCGAGTCAAATTGCTCGTCCGTCGCGTTCAGATCCAGCAGCAGCTCCAAGACCTCGTCCATGACCTCATGCACGCGCGCATCGGGCCGGTCGATCTTGTTGACGACCACGATGACCTTGTGGCCCAGCTCCAGCGCCTTTTGCAGCACAAAGCGGGTCTGCGGCATGGGGCCTTCGGCGGCGTCCACCAGCAGCAGCACGCCGTCCACCATCTTGAGGATACGCTCCACCTCGCCGGAAAAATCGGCGTGGCCCGGAGTATCGACGATGTTGATCTTATAGTCTTTATAATGCACAGCGGTATTTTTCGCCAGAATGGTGATGCCGCGTTCCCGCTCAAGGTCGCCCGAGTCCATCACACGGTCTGCCACGACCTGATTCTCGCGGTACACACCGCCCTGCTTCAGCATTTCATCGACCAGCGTCGTCTTGCCGTGGTCAACGTGCGCGATGATCGCAATATTCCGAATATGATCCTGCGTCATAATATGCGCCCCTTTCCTAATACCTGACAATTTCTCAACAAAAATGTATTTTAACACACCCATTGGCGCTTTACAAGGATTTTTTACGGAAAATGGATAAAAAATACGCGCCGCGCGGGCGCGCTCCGCATATGCTGGACGGAAGGAGGGATCCATATGTCAACTTGCATCGACCCGCAGCAGGCGCAGCGCGTCTGGAGCCGGGTCATGACCGCCCATTCCTGCACCGTGCCGGCCCAACCGGCGCCGCAGACAGACACCGCAGCAGATACATCGCGGCCCACACCGCCCGCGCAAACCACCGAATCCGTTTCCCCGCAGGCACAGCTTCAGGAGCTCCGCCGGCGCGCGTGCGCCGACCGGCTGCTGGACATGGCGCTCGCCTGCCGCCTGCGCGGCACGCCCCGGCAGACCATGCGGCAGCTCGCCCGGAATGCGCAGCACGAAGCGCAGATGCTCGCCGCGCTGCTGTTTCTCATCACCGGCCAGAGGCCCGAGCCGGTGTGCGTATCGCCGGACGCCGCGCCGTGCACGCGCGACGCGCTGCGGCAGCAGCATACGCGCCTGCTGGCGCGGGCGGAAGCCTATCAGGCGCTGGCTGACCGTCTGCCGGCATATGCGGGTACGCTGCAGCGGCTGGCTGCGCAGACAGACAGCGAGGCGTGCAGTATCCTGCGGATGCTGGCAGGGTGTCTGTAAGGGGTATTTTTTAACTGTTTCGTGGTGCGGGGGCACCGGTTTTGCCCCGGTGGCCGCGCCTCCGGCGGATTTTGCCGGGATCGGCAGGTGGGCGCTTGCCCACCGTTCTTTCCTCAGTGTTTGCAACACTGCACCTGTGCCTCCGGCGGCCCATTCTTTTCTGCCTTGCCAGAAAAGAATGGGGAGAAAAGAGGCGCTTTCGTCCTCGCAAGCTCCATATCCTTCGCCCCGCCGCAAGCGGCAGGGCTCATCCATTCCGCTGCTCGTCCTCTCCAAATTGCAACCACTTCGTTGGGTTGCAATTTGGTGTTTTGGGCTTTGTTCAGGCTCTTTGGTCGTTGCGTTTCGTAACCCCCAAAAACGGGCAACAGCGCAGCGCTTTGCCCCGCCGTAACACGAAACAAATCCAGCTCGCGCCTCCGGCGCAATCGCTCGGCACTGCCCCACGCTCCCCCGGGGGATAATCCAAAAAGGGGGCCCGCAGGCCCCCTTGTGGCCGTTGGGGGATCGTCAAGGGGGCCATTCGGAAGGCCCCCTTGACCGCCTTTCTTTACACCGCCGGCGGCGCTTTCTTTCCCCGCGGGAAAGAAAGGGGGGCCGAGCCGCCCCTCTAGCAGGCACTGCCAGAAAAACCGTACAACCCTAAGGGCTGTAAAACCCAAAACCACAGGGTACCGGGGCGAAGCCCCGTAACCCCCTGCGCATGCTCACCGCCCCCACTCGATCTCTTTCTCTCCATTGGCCCGCAAAAACGCGTTCACCTGTGAAAACGGCTTGCTTCCAAAAAATCCCCGGTAGGCGCTCAAGGGGCTTGGATGCGGCGCGCGCAGAATGAGCCGCGGGAACGTGGACGACGCGGCGGATGCCGCCTTTTTTTGTGCCTGCGCGCCCCAGAGGATGAACGCCACCGGCTGCGGCAGGTCACGGATAGAGTCCACCACAGCGTCCGTAAACGTCTGCCAGCCGAAATCTGCGTGGCTGTTCGCGTTTCCGGCCTCCACGGTCAGTACCGTGTTGAGCAGAAACACGCCCTGCTCTGCCCAGCCGGTCAAATCGCCGCTTTCACGCGGCGCAATGCCGCAGTCTGCCGCCAGCTCTGCAAAGATATTCCGCAGCGACGGCGGCAGCTTCACGCCTGGGCGCACCGAAAACGCCAGCCCCTGCGCCTGCCCCGGCTCGTGATAGGGGTCCTGCCCCAGAATGACCACGCGCAGCTGCTCCGGCGGCGTCAGCCGAAAGGCTGCAAACACGTCCTCCTTCGGCGGATACACCGTGCCCGTGTCATACGCCGCCGCCACACGGCCGATCAGCTTTGTAAAATACGGCTTCTCCGTTTCTGTCCGCAGAGAATCATCCCATGCACCCAGTGCAAGCATTGCCGTCGCCTCCCGTTTTCTGTTTTGTGGCCCCATTATACCACGCCGCCCGGACACGCACAAGCACCCGCGCCGCGGCATATCCTTCTTTCGTAAAGGAGTTGATGGATTTGCAGCTGCATATCGTACAGTCCGGCCAGACGCTCTATTCCATTGGCCGGCAATACGGTCTTGCGCCGGGCCTGATCGCACGCTACAACGGCCTGCATGAGCCGTACCGTCTTGCCGCCGGGCAGTGCCTGCTCATTTTAAAGCCCGGCGCGGTATACACCGTCCGCCCCGGCGACACGCTGTATGCCATTGCACGGCGCTTTGGCACAGACGTGCGCACGCTCTGGCGCGACGATCCGAACCTTTCCGGCGGCACGACCATCTATCCCGGCCAGACGATCGTGCTCCAGCTGGAGTCCGCCCGGACACGCCCGGTGCAGGTGCTGGGCTATGCCTACCCCGCCGTGCGTGAACGCGTCCTGCGCGGCATTCTCCCCTATGCCGCCACGCTGTGTCCATTCACCTACGGCATCGCGTCCGACGGCACGCTCGCCCGCCCCAACGACGCAGCGCTTGTGCAGCTGGCGCGCGAATACGGCACGGACGCATACCTGCATCTGTCCACACGCACGGAGGAGGGCGTGTTCTCCGCCGCCCGGGCCGAGGCTGTGCTGGAAAGCCCCGCGCTGTCGCAGCGGCTCATTGACGAAACCGTCCGGCAAATGCAGCGCGGCGGCTATCGGGGCGTGGACGTTGATTTTGAGTTTCTGGGCGCGGCGCTTGCCGACGCCTTCACCGGCTTTCTTGGCCGTCTGCGCGCCGCTGTGAACGCGGCCGGCGGCACCCTGCTCACCGCGCTCGCGCCCAAAACGAACGCCGCCCAGCGCGGCGCGCTCTATGAGGGCCACAACTACCCCCGCATCGCCGAAAACTCCGACCTTGTGCTGCTCATGACCTATGAGTGGGGCTATACCTATGGCCCGCCCATGGCCGTCGCGCCCATCGGCGCGGTGCGCCGCGTGGCCGAATATGCGCTGACGGAGATCCCGGCAGAAAAGATCTTGCTGGGCTTTCCCAACTACGCCTACAACTGGACGCTGCCCTATGCCGCCGGCGAGAGCCGCGCGCAGTCCATCGGCAATGAGGAGGCCGCAGAGCTGGCCGCGCAGGTGGGCGCTGAGATCCGGTTTGACGAAACAGCCCAAACGCCATATTTTTCCTACACCGACGCCCGCGGCGCGGCGCACGAGGTCTGGTTTGAAGACCCGCGCAGCTGCGCGGCCAAGTTTGCGCTCGTGTCGGAGCTCGGCCTGCGCGGGCTTGGCTATTGGAACTTTATGCGTCCGTTCACTTCCAGCTTCAGCCTTTTAAATTACCAGTTCAGCATTTTGTCCGGGCAGACGGCATATTGACAGCGCGAAAAAATGCAGCTATCATAAAAGCGGATCAATCCTTAGGATCGGAGGCGCTTTTATGGCTGCATCAAATGTTTATTTTACCGATTTCCGCTGCAAAAACGGCGTGAACCAGCAGCAGAAGCTCGAGCGGCTGTGTCTGGCCGCAGGGCTGGACAGCATTGACTTTGAGGGCAAATTCGTGGCCATCAAGCTGCACTTTGGCGAGCTGGGCAATCTGGCCTTCCTGCGGCCAAACTACGCCAAAACTGTAGCCGACCTTGTCCGGGCACGCGGCGGCAAGCCGTTCCTCACCGACTGCAACACGCTGTATGTCGGCAGCCGCAAAAACGCGCTGGAGCATATGGACACAGCCTATACCAACGGCTATTCGCCGTTTTCCACCGGCTGTCACATCATCATCGGCGACGGCCTCAAGGGCTCCGATGACGTGGAGGTGCCCGTTGTGGGCGGCGAATATGTAAAAACCGCCAAGATCGGCCGCGCCATCATGGACGCCGACATCATCATTTCGCTCACGCACTTCAAGGGCCATGAGGAAGCGGGCTTCGGCGGCGCGCTCAAAAACCTCGGCATGGGCTGTGGCTCCCGCGCGGGCAAAATGGAGCAGCACTCCGCCGGCAAGCCCCTCGTCTGGCAGGACGTGTGCATCGGCTGCGGCGCCTGCGCACGCATCTGTGCCCACGACGCGCCGCAGCTCGTAAACCGCAAATGCACCATTGACCACACAAAGTGCGTCGGCTGCGGCCGCTGCATCGCCACCTGCCCGGTGGATGCCATCACGCCCGCATTTGACGAATCGTTCGCAAACCTCAACTGTAAGATCGCCGAATATGCCAAAGCCGTGGTCGACGGCCGTCCGGCGTTCCACATCTCCATCGTGCGCGACGTTGCGCCAAACTGCGACTGCCACCCTGAAAACGACACGTCCCTCGTGCCGGATGTCGGCATGTTCGCCTCATTCGACCCCGTGGCGCTCGATCTTGCCTGCGCCGACGCTGTGAACCGCCAGCCCGTGCTCCCCGGCTGCGCCATCACGGACCAGCATACGGAAAACGACGCCGACCGTCTGCACGCCGCCCACCCCGATACCCATTGGCGCACTGCCATCACCCACGGCGTCAAGATCGGTCTTGGCAGCGACAGCTATGTGCTGCACACCGTATAATATCGCATTTTTACACCATCCGGCAGGGTTTTCCAAGGAAAGCCCTGCCGTTTGTTACAGTTTTATTACAATCCGCCCCAACGCCTTGCAATCGCGCAGGCAGGCTCGTATACTGACAGTAGCAAGATCACGAAAGGAAGCACCGCCATGAAACGCCTTGCCTGTCTGGCGCTGATCGTCTGCCTGCTGCTTGCGCTGGCGCTGCCGGCTGCCGCGCAGACAGCGTTTTCTGACGCCGCTGCCATCACCCATACCGAAGCCGTGCAGATGCTCACGGGCCTTGGCCTCATCTCCGGCTATCGCGACGGCTCATTCCGCCCGGAAGAGCCGGTCACACGTGCACAGATCGCCAAGCTCATCGCGCTTTTAAACACCGACGCGCCAAATGCTGACGCCGCCTCGTTTGCCGACGTAGCTGAAACGTCCTGGGCGCTGCCCTACATCAGCTACTGCGCCGCCGAGAACATCGTCACCGGCAGCGGCGGCCTGTTCCGCCCGCAGGATGACGTCACGGCGCAGGAGCTCTGCAAAATGCTGCTCGTCACGCTGGGCTATGACGCGTCGCGCTACACCGGCGCGCGCTGGGCGCAGAACGTGGCCGAGGATGCGGAGGCCGTCGGGCTCTATCACGCGCTGAGCGTCCGCCCCGAGCAGTATATCACGCGCGAGGCTGCGTGTCAGATGATCCTGAACGCGCTGCAAAGCTATGCCGTCCACGGCTTCAGCGCCGACGGTACGCCGCTGTACGTGCTCGATGAGCTCATGAACCCGCGCACTTATCTGGAGATCCGCTATAACGCCGTGCGCTACGCCGGCGTGGTCATGGCAAATGAAGCCGCAAATCTCTCCGGCGGCGCCGCGATGCCTGCAGGCGTCACACAGCTGGCCGGTTATCATCTCGACTTTGCCGTTTCGACCGGCGCAGAGCTGCTGGGCCGCAAGGTGAGCCTCTATGTGCAGAACGGTCAGGTCCTCGGCGTGCCGTGTGAAGTGCCGGAAGAAGTCTGCGGCACATTTACAAGCGCCGAGCGTCTGCAGCAGCTTGTGCAGACCACCGACTATCGCCTGACCGAAAACACCGCCTACTATTATAATAACGCCCCGGCGGACGCGTCCGTGCTGCAAACTCTCACGGCGCCCTGCACCATCGCCGCCATCGACCACGACGGCGATCTGGGCATCGACCTGGTGCGCATCACCGATCCATAACACAAAGGCCCTGTTCCGCTTGGAACAGGGCCTTTGAGCGTGTCAAAAGAACTTTTTTGACACGCTCTCAAACGCGGACCGCTGTGCTGGGTCCGCGTTTGAGAAGGCTTGCGCCATGCTGCGCGTATCATTTTTGCGCCTTTGGCGCAAAAATGATACGCTTGCCTGACGTAAAGTATTTTCGGCGACGTACACGCCGCCGCCGAAAATGATCCAAAACTTTTTCGCGCCTGCGGGCGCAAACTCTGCGAGGCTTTTTTGGTGCGTTTGGAACAGGGCCTTTGTGCGTATAAGCGTTCCGGCGGTGCTCCGCCGGAGCGCTTGTTTTTGCTCAGAGCTTCCACGTCTGATACACTGCGCCGTCCTCCACGTTTTTCCACGAGAACACGCCGTCTGCATATGTCATGCAGCTGTGCGCCGAACCGTTCTTCGGAATGGACACCGACCCCGGGTTCAAATACCAGAACCCGCCGCAGTCCTCGCA
>CAKTXB010000070.1 GCA_934630555.1 uncultured Oscillospiraceae bacterium | reverse complement strand
AGGCCGCCAAATTTGCAACTAGTTGCAAACGAACGTACTCTCCTGCAAGGAACTACGTCTGCCCTGCTCGCCAGAGCGACTCGCCAAACTTGCCACTCGCTGCCTCAGAACAAGTGCCAACAATCCCCACTACCTCAAAAACCAAGAACTCTGTAACGTTTTCGCCGAAACTGCCGACCCTAAGAACCAGCCCTCAAGCAAGCACGGGCAACAGCGAAGCGCTTTGCCCCGCAGCAAGCACGAAACATCTACAGCTCGCGCCTTCGGCGCAATCGCTCGGCACTGCCCTCATGCTCTCCCGGGGAATTAATCCAAAAAGGGGGCCGCAGCCCCCTTTATTGGCCGTCGGGGATTGTCAAGGGGGCCATCGGAAGCCCCCTTGACCGCCTTTCTTTACACCGCCGGCGGCGCTTTCTTTCCCCGCGGGAAAGAAAGGGGGGCCGAGCCGCCCCTCTAGCAGGCACTGCCAGAATAAAATGCAAAAACCAAAGGTTTTGCAAAAGCACGGGGCCCCGGGGCGAAGCCCCGCATAACCCCCGCGGGGCTCTGCCCCGCACCCCGTGCGCCCCGCCGGGGCGCAAAAAAGCGCGCCGTTCGGCGCGCCAAAACAGCCCCGGGTGGCGCACGCCGCCCATGACCATCCCTATCTCCGATAGCCGATCCCGCGGCTGATGCCCTCCGCTGCGCGGTCCAGCGTCGCCACCGTTGCCAAAAAGCGCTCCTTGGGCAGCAGCCCCACGCACCCCACGGCATAGGCCACGCGCCCGCTGCCGTTGCGCACCGGCACGGACACCGAGCGCAGCCCCAGCTTATACTCGCCATTCTCCACGGCGTAGCCCTGCAAACGGATCTGCTCCAGCTCCGCCGGAAACTGCTCCGGCTGCGTCAGCGTGTTCGGTGTGAACGCCGTCATGCTCGCTGTGCGCAGAATGTGGCGCGACTCTGCCTGCGACAGATATGCCAAAAACAGCTTGCCCTGTGACGTGCAGTAAATGGGCAGCCGCGCGCCGACCTCGGACACCACGCGCAGGCTGTCGCGGCTCTCCTCCTCAGCCAGCGTCACCACCGCCGCGCGGTCAAGCACCGACAAAAAGACGGACTCGCCCAGCGCCGCGCACGCCTCCTGCAAATACGGCCGCGCAATGGCCGCGATGTTCCACGCGTTCGATACCGCGCTGCCATACTCAAACAGCCGGATGCCCAGCCAGTACCGGCCGTCCTCGCCCTGCTCAATGAGCCCGCCCGCACGCAGCGTTGACAGCAGCCCATGAATGGTGCTCTTTGGCCAGCCAAGGCGCTTGTGCAGCTCCGTCAGCGCCATGGGCCGCCCTTCATTCGTCAGCAGATCCAGCAGCGTTACCGCTTTTCCCACCGAATGGATCGTTTTCCCTTCCACTTCCGGCATATGCGCACCCCTTTGTCTTTTTTCTCAGTATAACAGCTTTTTCCTTGCACAGCAAGAAAATTTTTCCGATGAGCGAACACCGTTCGCCAAATCTGCCGCCGCGCTCTTACATATCCTGCACCATTTCGGGAATGCTAGGGTATATCTGAAAACTCCCAACGCACCCGGACAGCGGGTCTTTTTGCGGTGCGCCGCGTCATTTTCCCTTGAAATACGGCCGTATTCCTGCGAAAAAATGTCTTGCGCAGCGCAAAGATCCCTCGCCGCCGGTCCCATCCTGCGTTTTCAGATACACCCCGGCCGCACAACATTTACCTGAGAGAAAGGACGCACATTATGGCAAAACGAATCGAAAACAGCACCCCGCAGCGCGACGGCTATTATATGCCCGCCGAATTTGCGCCGCAGGCGGGTGTATTCATGATCTGGCCCGAGCGGCCCGACAACTGGCGCGACGGCGCAAAGCCCGCGCAGCAGGCGTTTGCGGCCGTGGCCGAAGCCATTGCGCAGTTTGAACCGGTCACGATGCTGGTCTCCAACGCGCAGTATGAAAACGCCCGCGCGCGGCTCTCTGACGCCATCCGCGTGGTGGAGTGCACCACGGACGACGCGTGGGTGCGCGACTGCGGCCCAACGTTCCTTGTAAACGGCAAGGGCGGCCTGCGCGCCGCTGACTGGCGCTTCAACGCCTGGGGCGGTCTCTATGACGGCCTGTATTTCCCATGGGCGAATGACGATCGCGTGGCGCAAAAGATCTGCGAGCTGGAAAACGTCGATTCCTACCGCACCGGCAGCTTCGTGCTCGAGGGCGGCTCCATCCACGTGGACGGCGAGGGCACGGTGCTCACCACCGAAATGTGCCTGCTCTCCCCGGGCCGCAACCCCGATCTGGACAAATTCGCCATCGAAAAAATGCTCTGCGCCTATCTCGGCTGTGAAAAGGTCCTCTGGCTCAAGGACGGCATTGACCCGGACGAGACAAATGGCCACATCGACGATGTCGCCTGCTTCATCCGCCCCGGCGAGGTCGCGTGTATCTGGACGGACGACCCGGCGCACCCGTTCTACGAGCAGGCCCGCGCCGCCTATGACGCGCTCACCCGCATGACCGACGCCAAGGGCCGCCGGCTCAAGGTACACAAGCTGTGCCTCACGAAAAAGCCGTGCCTGCTGTACGGCGCGCACACCATCGACCGCGTGGCTGGCAGCATCCCGCGCGAAGACGGCGAGATCGCCATTGCGTCCTATATGAATTTCCTCATCGTAAACGGCGGCGTCATTCTGCCGCAGTACGATGACGAAAACGACGCTCTGGCCATGGAGCAGGTGCAGGCCATGTTCCCCGACCGCAAGGTCGTCGGCGTGCCGACACGCGAGATCGCCTACGGCGGCGGCAACATCCACTGCATCACGCAGCAGCTGCCGCGCGCCTGACGGGAGGGCTTTCATGGAAAAGAAGGTCAGTCTTGTCAAATGCGTGCTGTTTACCATCTGCAGCGTGCTCGTGCTCGATTCCCTCGCGCCCGCGCCGGCCTATTTCGGCGCGCGTGCCATCACCATGTGGATCGTGCTGGCCGTTGTGTTTTTCATGCCCTACGGGCTTCTTTCCGCCGAGCTTGGCAGCACCTACCCCGATGACGGCGGCATCACAGCCTGGGTCACGCGCGCGTTCGGTGAACACCTCGGCGTGCACACGGGCTGGTTTTACTGGATCAACGTCGCGTTCTGGATGCCCGCCGTGTTCGTCACGTTCGCGTGGTGGCTGAGCTATTCGTTCTTCCCCGCCGCGCCGCCGCTCGTCATGGCGCTCATCGCCATCGCCATGTGCTGGCTCGTCGTGGCCGTCGGCATTCGCGGCGTGGAGCTGTCCGTCACCGTCACGGCCATCGCGTCCTATGCCAAAATGGCGATCCTGCTCATCTTCGGCCTCCTCGGTGCAGTCTATATGGCCCGCAATGGCGCAGCGCATTCCTTCCGCCCGGAGGATCTCGCCATCCGCTCGTTTGGCGACCTCTCCTCCGGCATCGCCGTCATCGTCTACAATCTGCTCGGCTTTGAACTTATCGGCTCCATCGGCAGCAAGATCCACGACCCCGGCAAGACCGTACCCAAAATGACCATTCTGGCCGGCGCGGCCATCACCGTTTTGTACCTGCTCGGCACGTTCGGAATGCTCGTCGCCCTGCGCGACATTGACGAAATGGACGGCTTCTACTACGCCCTTGCCGCGCTCTGCTCCGTGTTCGGCCCGGCGCAAAAGCCGGTGCTGGACGTGCTCGTGGTCATTTCGTGCCTCACGCTCGTGTCCAATATGCTCTCGTGGACGCTCGGCGCCAACGAAAGCCTCATTGCCGCCGACCTGGACCGCCGCTCGCCGTTTCTCGGCGCGCGCAGCAAATACGGCACGGCCAAAAACCTCTACCTGCTCATGGGCATCCTCTCCACGGTGCTGCTGGCGCTGAACTTCGCCTTCGGCTCCGCCGACGCGAACGCCCTGTTCTGGGATGTTCTCTCGTTCTCCTTCGTCATTTTCATGGTGCCCTACCTCTTCATGTTCTCCGCCGCCGTTCGTCTGCGCTATTCCGACCCCGACACCCCGCGCGTCTACAGCGTGCCCGGCGGCAAGACCGGCGTCTGGATCTGCGCCATCCTGTGCCTCGCGTGCGTGGCCACCGGCATCTTCTTCCTGTTCTATGACGACGCCGCCGCCGGCAACTGGTTCGCCCTCGGCGTCAAGATCGTCGGCACGCTGCTGTGTATTCTCACCGGCGAGTGGCTCTATCGCGCCAAGCCCGCCGCAGCTTGATTTTTAGGAGGTCATATTCATGCAAAAACCCCGTGATTTTATCTCAACGCAGGACTTTACCAAGGACGAGCTGCTCGAGATCATCCAGCTTTCGCTCCAACTCAAAAAGTGCGTCGCGCACGGCTACTATCCCCCGCTGCTGCGCCACAAGACGCTCGGCATGATCTTCCAGCAGTCGTCCACGCGCACCCGCGTCTCGTTTGAAACGGCCATGGAGCAGCTGGGCGGCCACGCGCAGTACCTCGGCCCGGGCATGATCCAGCTCGGCGGCCACGAGACCATCGGCGACACCGGCAAGGTCCTCTCCTACCTCGTGGACATCGTCATGGCCCGCGTCATTGAACACAAGACCGTCGTGGAGCTGGCAAACGCGTGCACCGTGCCCGTCCTCAACGGCATGTCCGACTATAACCACCCCACGCAGGAGATCGGCGACCTGTGCACCATCGTAGAAAACCTCCCCGCCGGCAAGCGGCTGGAAGACTGCAAGGTCGTGTTCGTCGGTGACGGCACGCAGGTCTGCGCCTCGCTCGGCATGATCTGCACCCACCTTGGAATGCACTTCGTCCACTACGGCCCCAAGGCACACCAGCTCGGCGCGCAAATGCAGGCCGTTTACGAAGCAAACTGCCGCGCCTCCGGCGGCAGCTGGCGCGTCACCGACGACCGCGAGGCCGTCCGCGGCGCGGACTTTATCTACACCGACGTCTGGTACGGCCTCTACGAAAACGAAATGCCCAAAGAGGAACGCGTCCGCGTGTTCCGCGACTTCCAGGTTGACCGCGACCTCATGGCCCTCGGCAATATCGGCTGCAAATTCCTCCACTGCCTCCCCGCCACGCGCGGCGAGGACGTGACCGACGAAGTGGCCGACAGCGCCGCCTCCCTCTGCTGGGAGCAGGCCGGCAACCGCCTCACCGCCATGCGCGGCCTGCTCGTCTGGCTCACCCGCTATCAAAAAGACCCGTCCGACCTGCAAAAAGCCGCCGTCAAAGAGGAACTCGGGCAGTTCCTGAAAGCCCACGGATTGGCATAAAAAAATCAGCGCCTTCCCCCAGCGGGAAGGCGCTTTTTGTCGTATTGACAAAAACAAACGTTTCTGATACGATGTAGCCAAGGGCGCAAGCCCCCGGTAGAGCATCACACATACGGCGGGCGGTTGTGGCTCCATCCCTCCATAAAGGGGGTGGTAAAATGCCGATTACGATCACGTTCCATATTTTTGGATTGACTGTGACGATTCGCATTAAAAGCCAAAACCGCCACTCTGCAAAGTGACGGTTCTGGTAGACATATTGTCTTTACTGGTTTTCTGAATCTTTGAGGAGTACACAACCGTTCGCTGTGGTGCTCTACTTTTATTATACGCAGCAACGCGCATTTGTCAAGACGCCAGAGTCCGCCACTCTGGCAAAGTGACGGCTTCGGCTGGACATATCTGTCCGCATTGACCTTCATTACTGACTAGAGTCACAACCGTTCGCTGTGTTGCTCTATCTTTATTATACCCACCGCGCCCCATTTGTCAAGAGCGGCGCGCAAAACCGCCGGCTTGTTTCCAAGCCGGCGGCCTTGTTTTTCAAAATTCATTCTGTGAGCCGGTGCGCACGTCGTTTCTTTTAAGGAGGTCATTCCGGGGGCTTGCGCCCCCGGAACGCCGCATTAAAGTGGAAACAAGAATGCGGTAAGCTCAATGAAGAGTTTGAAGGGGAATTAAGCGAACGTGTAGTCTGCGGTAGCGCCGCTCTCAGCAGTGACGCGGACAAAGTAGGTAGAGCCAGTCTTGGTAACAATCTCGCCGCCATCAGCGATCGTGTTAACAGCGCTGTAGATCTCAACCGTAGCCTTGTCGTTGGTCAGAGCCTTGCTCAGCTGCGCCTTGAGCTCGGAAACAGGATAATCATGTGCGAGCGTAATGACGGAACCGGTAATCGTTGCATCCGTGACGTTCTCATTCCACTTTGTGGAGTCGAACGTGGTAGCCGTGTACGCGGTGTCCGCAGCCAGCGTGACCTTGATGTACTTCAGAACCGTGACAGTCTTGTCGTCCTTGGTCGGATCGGTAACGGTCACTTCGCCAGCGGTCATAGCCTCGTCGGTGTACATCTTGACGGTGAAGCCAGTCTTCAGGTAGCCCGGCTCAACAGACGCGATGGTCATAGCTTCCCAGCTGTGGCCGACGGTCTGCTCGGTAGCGTTCGCAGCAACCTCCGTGGAGCCAGCAAAGAACTTGATGGTAGCCATCTCAGCAGCGTTCACGATGGTGAACTTGCCGTTGTCAGCGTTCTTGTAGACATACAGCGTGTCGCCCTTTGCAATGTCGGTGAACGCGGCGTCCTTCAGAGCGCTGCCGTCCTTCGCATAGGTGGTGATGTCAGCAACTTCCTTGTCAATGACGAGGCTGTCGACCGTCACCAGATCGCCGGTGGCGTCATCCTTCACAGCAGCCTTAGCCTGCTTGATGGTAGCAGCGCTGGCCAGAACCGGCTTGCTGGAGGAATTCAGATCATCGAAGCTGACGAACTTGTCGTCGTCAACATGGACGTTGTAGAAGCCAACAGCCAGATCCTTCAGAGCGCCCATCGTATCAGTCTTGTAGGTGAAGGAATCAGAAGTCAGAGTGCCCGTGCTCTTATCCAGAACATATGCGTCGAACATGTACTGATACTTTTCGTCCTTCTTGCTGATCTGGTCAACATCAGCGCCTGCGTAGAAGACGACCGTGGACTTGCCGGTGACGGAAACGCCGGAAACGTAAACAACGTCAGCCTTCTTGGTGTCGCTGTTGATAACGTACTGGACGTTCGTAGCCGTCATGGACGGGATGGCGTCAAAGCCTTCGTAAGCAGTGTAGCTTGCAAACGGCAGCTTGGAGTCAACGTCGCGCACCAGCACGAGCGTGGAATCGCTCATCTGGAACACAACATTGTCGACCTTCGCATAGGAAGAGCCGTTGCTGAACGTGACGGCCTTGTTCGTGGTAGTGGTAAAATCAACCTTCTTGACCGGGGAATCGTAGTAGGAAGCGAAGCCTTCCTTCATGGTCAGCGTATACACGCCGTCGTCGGTCGTGTAAGCCATCAGCTGGTCATAAACGCCAGCCAGCTTGGAGTTCGCGGCAAAGACAACGTTCAGGCCCTCAGTGCCCAGAGCGATCAGGTCGTTTGCCTTGTACTTCGTAGCAGTGGTGTCAGTACCACCCTCGAGCGTCTTCTTAGCAACCGTGATGGAGTCGACTTCAACGTCTTCCATCTTGTCGCCGTTCACAGCAACGAGGTCAGCCTTGATGGTAGCCTTGCCCTTGATGGACTCAACATACATCGCGTCGATCACAGCATAGTTCAGAGCAGCATAGTACTTCTCCATGCCGATGATGTTGCCATAGGTGTCGAAGTAAGCGACCATGTCGTCACCGATGTTCTCGGTGTTGATGCCGGCGTAGATGTACTTGGCAGCGATCTTGGAGTAGTCGCCGTCCAGAGCGATCTCGGAGTACGTGCCGTTGACCTTCTTCAGCTTGCTGAACTCAGCGACCTTGCTCTCAGCCAGCGCGATGGTCTGGACTTCCTTCTTGGTGCCGGCAATGGTCACGTGGACCATGTCGTCCTTTGCGAAGTCTTCGGACTCATAGCTCAGAGGAGTGGTGGTCACAGTCTTATCGAAGCGAGGAGACGGGATGGTCAGGTAAGCGTCCATCGCCGTGTTGGCCTTGCGGGTCACATGGCCCTTGGAGTCGGTCTTTTCGGTCGTGACCTTGGTGACCTTCGCCAGATAGGTGTTGATGTAAACGATGCGGTCTTCGTAGACCTGCGTCAGAGTACCCTGGCCGCCGAACTTGTCGTCGGTGTTCTTGATGGTCTCAATACCGGCAGTACCAGACTTCTTAACGCCGTCGACCCACTTCGCCAGCTTAACGCCTTCATCGTCGAAGTCAGCGTCAGCGATGATGTCGCAGCCGGAAACTTCCTCGGTGTAGGTAGCCAGAGCGTCGTCAGCATAGGTGCCGATCTCAACGTACTTGTTGTTGTCCTTCTCGTCCCACTTCCAAATGTGGCACGGACGGCCGAACACATCGTCGGTGTCCTCGATCTTCTTCAGATCCCAGGACTCGTACAGGTAGCTGGCGTTCTCAATAGCGCCGGCAGTCGTCAGGATGGTCTTCTTGCCGGAGTTCTTGATCTCCTGGCCGTAGGACACGGTCTTGGCGTTCAGCGCGTTCAGCATGATCTGCGCGGCAGCGTCACGGGTGAGCTCCTTGTCGTAGTCATACTTCTTGCCCAGCACGTCGG
>CAKTXB010000069.1 GCA_934630555.1 uncultured Oscillospiraceae bacterium | reverse complement strand
GTTCATGGGTACGAAGGTGTTTTTGCAGACGTGGGTCAAGGTGAAGGAAAACTGGCGCGACAGCCAGTTCCTGGTGAGCAACTTTGGCTATCGCAGCGACGGCTGAGGCAGTTTTTACACGCGCGCCTGCGGCATAGCTTCGCGCTTTTTGTCCATCCTACATAGTATGAACCAGATGCGATGGGGAGGACGTTCTATGGTCGCGGAAATGCTTTGGGAACTGTTTTGTGACACCGGCGCGCCGGAGGCGTATATCCTGTATAAAAGCGCGCTGCGCACGGCCGAACCGGTTTCGGCCTGAGCGCGGCGCGGGGTACATAGGAGCAAGTATGTATGCAAAGACAAGCGGCCTTGTGCTGCGCGTGACGCCGTATCAGGAGGCGGACGCCATTTTGAACGTGCTGACACAGGAGCAGGGGCTTGTGACGCTGCGCGCGCGCGGTGTGCGGCGCAATACAAGTCCGCTCAAAAGCGCGTGTCAGCTGCTGGCGTATTCGGAGTTTACAGTGTTTGAAAACCGCGGCTTCCGCACCATCAACGAGGCAGTGCCGCTGGAGATGTTCATGCCGCTGCGGGCAGAGCTGGAGAAGCTGGCGCTGGCATCGTATTGCGCACAGGTCGCGGAGGTCTTATCGCAGGAGGATACACCGGAGTCTGGCATTCTGCCGCTGACGCTCAACACATTTTACGCGCTGTGCCGGATGCAGCTGCCGAATGCGCAGGTGAAAGCGGTGTTTGAGCTGCGGGCCATGTGTGTGTCGGGCTTTGCGCCGGACCTTTTGGGCTGCGCGGCGTGTGGCAATGAAACGCCGGACCGGTTTGACGTGTCGGAGGGGTGTTTGCTGTGCGCGTCCTGCCGGGGCGGCAGCGGCATTCGGATGCCGCTTGGACCGGGCGCGCTGGCGGCCATGCGCTATATCGCGTCGTGCGAGGCGAAAAAGATCTTTTCATTCCGGCTGGATGCGGCGGCGCTGGAGCAGCTGGCGGACCTTGCGGAGGCGTATCTTATTACGAAGCTCGAGCGCGGATTTTCTACGCTCGATTTTTACAAATCACTGCTGATCTTATAGGAACATACCATGGAAGAACTCTACGAAAAGTCATTAAAAAAGCTGGAGCTGGACAAGGTCCTGGATATGCTGGCCGAGCAGGCGGCGAGCGAGGCAGCCAAGGCGCGCTGCCGCGCCGTTACGCCGCTGACAGACGCGGAGGATATCCGCACGCTGCAGGAGCAGACGAGCGCGGCGTGCAAGCTTATTTCGCTCAAGGGCACGCCCGGACTGGCCGGGGCGCGGGATGTGAGCGCGTCACTGCTGCGCGCGCAGCGCGGCGGCATTTTGAGCGCGGAAGAATTATTGCAGATCGGCGGCGTGCTGAAATGCGCGCGGCAGGTGAAGAATTATGCCGACGGCGACAGCGTGGAAACGGTGCTGGATGTGTGGTTTTTCCAGCTGATGGCGAATAAGTATCTGGAGGACCGGATCTTTACGAGCATCCTGTCCAAGGACGAGATCGCCGACGCGGCCAGCACGGAGCTGGCGTCCATTCGGCGGAAGATCCGGCAGCAGAGCGTGAAGATCCGCGAATCGCTGCAAAAGATCATTTCCTCGCCGTCATATGCAAAATATTTGCAGGAGCCGATCATCACCATCCGGTCAGATCGGTTCGTGGTGCCGGTGAAGAGTGAGTTTAAGAACAGCATTCCTGGCCTGGTGCACGATGTGTCATCATCGGGCAGCACGTTCTTCATTGAGCCGATGCAGGCCGTGAACGCAAATAACGATCTGCGGGAGCTGCTCATTGCAGAGCGGAAGGAGATCGAACGCATTCTGGCGGAGCTTTCGGCGCAGGCTTCGGACTGGCGGGAGCACATTGAAACAAACTACGCTGTGCTGGTGCAGCTGGACTGCATTTTCGCGCGGGCGAAGCTGTCATATGCCATGCGGGCCAGCGCGCCGCAGATCACGCAGGACGAGAAGATCATTTTGAACCGGGCGCGGCATCCGCTCATTGACCCGAAGGCCGTTGTGCCCATCACGGTGTCGCTCGGCGTGGACTTTGACACCCTGGTCATTACCGGCCCGAACACAGGCGGAAAGACGGTGACGCTGAAAACCATTGGTCTTTTGACGCTGATGGCGCAGTGCGGACTGCATATCCCGGCGGACGACGGCAGCAGCGTGAGCGTATTTTCGCGCGTGCTGGCAGACATCGGCGACGAGCAGTCGATCGAGCAGTCGCTGTCCACGTTCTCTGCGCATATGAAGAACATTGTGGAGATCATTCGTGTGTGCGCGCCGGGGTCGCTGGTGCTGTTTGATGAGCTGGGCGCAGGCACGGACCCGGCCGAGGGCGCGGCGCTGGCCGTGGCGCTCATTGAATATTGCAGTCAGTGCGGCGCGAAGATCGCGGCCACGACGCACTATGCGGAGCTGAAGGTGTATGCCATGCGGACACCGCGTGTCAGCAACGCCTCGTGCGAATTTGACGTGGAAACTCTGCGGCCGACGTACCGGCTGCTGGTGGGCGTGCCGGGCAAATCGAATGCGTTTGCCATTTCGCGGCGTCTGGGGCTGGAGGAGCATATTCTGGACAAGGCGCGCAGCCTGATCGGCCAGAACGACAAGGACTTTGAGGATGTACTGACGCAGCTGGAGCAGCAGCGCCAGCAGATGGAGCAGGCCCGCGCCGAGGCGGAGCGTTTGCGTCAGGAAACGCAGAAGCAGCAGGAAAAGAGCGAGGAATACTTTGCGCAGATCAAGCTGGAACGCGAAAAGGCAGTGCAGGCTGCGCGGCGCGAAGCACAGTATATCATCGACGACGCGCGGCGCACGGCAAACGCGGTGCAGGAGGAGCTCAAGCAGCTGCGCAAGCAGATGCAGGACTCAGCCGATGTGCAGAACTCCAACGCGCGGCAGGCGGACCTGCGGCGCAGACTCAACGAGGCTGAGGATAAGCTGGCCGTGCATCAGGAGGCGAAAAAGCGCACGGCCCCGGCACGGCCCATCCAGGCGGGAGACACGGTGGAGCTGCTGAAATTCGGCTCGAAGGCGACGGTCCTGCATGTGACGAAGAATGGCGATCTGGAATTGCAGGCTGGGATCATGAAGCTCACGGTAAAGCCGGATGAGGTCAGCCTGCTGGAAAACCAGCAGAAGGGCAACGCGAAGAAGATCATAGAGCACAAGACGCGCGAGCTGAAAGCGGCTGCTTCGCCGGAGCTGGACATCCGCGGCATGGCGGCGGATGAGGCCATGCCGGTGCTGGATCAGTTTTTGGACAGCGCGTATCTGGCCAATCTGCCGTCGGTGCGCATCATCCACGGCAAAGGCACGGGCGTGCTGCGCGCGGCGGTGCATGACGAGCTGCGGCGGTGCAAATATGTGAAATCGTTCCGTTTGGGCGTGTACGGTGAGGGCGAAACGGGCGTGACGATCGCAGAGTTTCAATAAGGCCGGCACGTGCCCGGGCAGGACAAGTTTTATATTGACATTTTCGTATTCTCTGGTAAAATTGTAGCAAAGCATAATACCAGATTTTATGTTTGAGAGATCGTCATGCGAGATAGGTAAGGAGTGTCAGCAAATGTATATGCAGCAATCCATTGTCAAGTGCGAATCCGGCCTTTACAACCGTCAGGCTACGTACTTCATCCAGAAGGCGAACGAGTTCAAGTCCAGCATCTGGATCGAGGTCGAGGATCGCAAGATCAACGCCAAAAGCCTGCTCGGCGTTCTGTCCATGGGTATCACCAAGGGCACGCGCGTCAGCATTCTGGCCGAAGGCCCGGATGAAGAGGAAGCCGTCAATGCACTGACGGAAATGCTCGTCAAGGAGATTTTCTGATATACACGAATCAGGAGCTGCCTCAAAAACCGCGTGTTTTTGAGGCAGCTTTTTCATAAAAGCTATGACATTTGAAGAACTGAAGGACAAAGCACGCACTTTGCCGCTGGAGCCGGGCGTTTATATCATGCAGGACAAGACCGGCACGGTCATTTATGTGGGCAAGGCAAAAAAGCTCAAGAACCGTGTGAGCCAGTATTTTCAGGATTCAAGTTCCCACACGCCGAAAACGCGTCGGATGGTCAGTCAGATCGACCATTTTGACGTGATCGTGGCTGCATCGGAATTTGAAGCGTTGGTGCTGGAATGCTCGCTTATCAAGCGGCATATGCCAAAGTACAACATTCTGCTGAAGGACGACAAGGGTTATCCGTATTTGCGTGTGGATATGCGGGAAGAATATCCGGTACTGGAGCTGGTGAGCCGCGTGCAGGACGACGGGGCGGAATACTTTGGGCCGTATGGCGGGCGCTATATCACGCAAAGTGTGATCGACACACTGCGGCTTTGTTTGAAGCTGCCGGGGTGCGGCAAAAAATTTCCGCGCGACTTGGGCAAGGAGCGGCCTTGCCTGAATTATCACATGAACAACTGCGACGGCTGGTGCCAGCTTTCACGTTCGCCGGAGGAGTACCGCGCGCGGATGCAGCAGGCCGTTTTGATGCTGGAGGGCAAATATCAGGAGCTGACGGGCGATTTGCAGCGGCAGATGGAGGAAGCTTCCGACAAGCTGGAATTTGAGCGCGCGGCGGTGCTGCGCGACCGGCTGCGGGCCGTGCAGTCGCTGAGCCAGCGACAGCTGGTGACGGCGGCCACGATGGCGAACACGGACGTGGTGGGGTATTATCAGAGCGAGGCCAAGGCGTGCTTTGCGGTGCTGCATTATGTGGACGGCAATCTGCTGGATAAGGACTATGAAATTTTCCCGCCGGCGGATGATGCACAGGAGGCGGTATCGTCACTTGTGAAGCAATATTACTTGGCGCGCGGCGCGGCGCCGAAGCAGATCCTGCTGCCGTTTGCGATGGACGACGCAGCGCTGTTTGAGCAGCTTCTCTATCAGCAGCTGAGCAAAAAGGTGCACATTCGTGTGCCGCAGCGCGGCGACGGGGTGCGCATGATGGAGCTGGCACAGAAAAATGCCCGGGAGGAGGCAGAGCGCGTCACAACGCGTGAAGAGCGTCTGCATGGCGCGCTGGGGCAGCTGGGTGCGCTCATGCGCCTGCCTGCGCCGCCGGAACGGCTGGAATCCTATGATATTTCCAACACGGCCGGCACGGACATTGTATCGTCTATGGTGGTGTTTGTAGACGGGCGGCCAAGCAAAAAGGACTATAAGCGCTTTAAGATCGAGGACCTGACGGATCAGGACGACTATGCGTCCATGCGGCAGACGCTGCACCGGCGGTTCGCGCACTATCAAAACGGCGACGCCGGATTTGAAACTGCGCCGGACGCGCTGCTCATCGACGGCGGGCAGGAGCACGCGAACTGTGTGCGGGAGGAACTGGCAGCCATGGGGTTGTCGTTCCCAATCTTTGGCATGGTGAAGGACAACCGCCACCGCACGCGGGCGCTCATTACGCCGGAGGGGGCGGAGATCAGCCTGACAGCGGCGCCCGCAGTGTTTGCACTCGTGGGGCGTATTCAGGAGGAAACGCACCGGTTTGCCATCACATATCACCGGCTGCTGCGCAGCAGCCATGTGCGCGCGTCGAGTCTGGAGCAGATCGAGGGCATTGGGCCGAAGCGGCGCGCAGCGCTGCTGAAGCATTTTAAATCTGTCAGCGCCATCCGTGCCGCGGGGCTCCCGCAGCTTTGTGAGGTCCTGCCGCAAAACGCGGCGGAGGCCGTGTGGCAGCATTTTCATAAACAGGAGGAAGAACCGCCATGCGAGTGATCACCGGAACGGCGCGGGGCATGACGCTCAAAGCGCCCAAGGGGATGCAGACACGCCCGACGATGGATCAGGTGAAGGAAGCGCTGTTCTCGGCCATTCAGTTTGAGGTGGAGGGCGCGCGGGTGCTGGATCTGTTTGCTGGCTCGGGGCAGCTGGGCATTGAGGCGCTCAGCCGCGGCGCGAAGGAGGCCGTTTTTGTGGACGCGCGCCGGGAAGCGATCGCGGTGGTGCGCGAAAATTTGGAAAAGACGCGGCTTTTATCGCAGGCACGGCTGGTGTGCGCTGACTACCTTGCTTTCTTATCCGGCTGCCGGGAAACGTTTGACATCATCTTTCTGGACCCGCCCTACGCAGAGATTTTTTTGGAAAATGCGCTGAATCGCATATCGGAAATTGACATTTTGCAGGAGCGTGGTATAATAATCTGCGAAAGACCGATCGAAAAGCAGCTTTCTGCGCAAATTCCTGGTCTGTACCAGGCGAAAAATTACCGTTACGGCAAAACTGCCATCACGCTTTATCGCAGAGGCGGCGGCGCTCAGGAGACCGAATGAACACTGCGATCTATCCGGGCAGCTTTGACCCGGTCACGAATGGACATCTGAACATCATTTGCCGCGCGGCGCGCAGCTTCGACCATCTCATTGTGTGTGTGATGGTGAACGGTGAAAAGCAGCCCATGTTTACGCCTGAGGAGCGTGTGGAAATGCTCCGGCGTGTGACGGCAGACATCCCGAATGTCACGGTAGAGCACGCAGACGGCCTGCTTGCCGATTTTGCGCGGGCTCACGACAGCCATGTTGTGGTAAAGGGGCTGCGGGCGGTGTCGGATTTTGAGCGCGAGTTTCAGATGGCGCTGATCAACCACAAGCTCAACCCGGGGCTTGACACCATGTTTTTGACGGCGGAGCATCAGTTTATGTATCTCAGCTCCAGCGCCGTCAAGGAAATGGGACGCTATGGCGCGGATCTGAGCGACTTCTTGCCGCAGCAGATCATCCGCGATTTTGAGGCCCGGCTGGCCGGGCGAAGTTAAGGAGGAACGATTATGGCGAACGGAGTAGAGGAGATCATCACGACCCTGTATGAGATGGTGCAGGACGCGTGGAGTTTGCCGCTGGGCGCAGAAAAATGCGTGGTGGAGCGCGATAAGGTGCTTGATCTGCTCGATGAGATCAGCAACCAGCTCCCGGGCGAGCTGAAGCAGGCCAAGACGATCGTGGAATCGCGCAACGAGGTCATTACGAACGCGAAGCGCGAGGCCGAGAATATTCTCAAGCAGGCCGAGCAGCGTGCCAAGCAGATGGTATCGCGTGAGGAGGTTTACCGGCAGGCAGAGCAGGAGGCCAACGACATGATCCGCGCCGCGCAGCAGAAGATCAAAGAGCTGCGTCAGGTGACGAACGACTATGTGGACGACGCCATGAAGCGCACGGAGGATTCCATTGCGCAGTCGCTGTCGGATCTGCGGGAGTCGCGCGCGAAGTTCCGCGCGCTGGTCAATCCGCAGGCGGCCAAGCCGTCGCCCATCATTGAGGACGTGTGAGCGTTCGGATCAATATCGCAAAACAGGCTGAGATGAGGAAGAGTACGGCCGCAGACCCGTGCAGAGAGAAGGCGTTTTTGGTGCAAGCCTTTCGGGAAGCTGCTGGAATGTCGCCTCGGAGCTGCGGGCTGAATGGACAGTAGGCCGCGCCGGGTACTCCCGTTACAGAGTGCAGAGCGCCCGCCTTGCGGGAACGCAGGTGGTACCACGGAGCAAGTCTTCGCCCTGAACGATTCGTTCAGGGCGTTTTTTGCAGGCAGCATTCCGCGCAAAAGACAGTTGGCAAATTTGTACGGTGCGGCTTTGCAGGTTTTTCCAAAAGAAATCGAGTTTGAATATTCAGAACAGGAGCAATGCAATGAGAAAAGAACTGCCGAAACAGTATGACCCGAAACAGGTGGAGGGTCAGATCTACGAGATGTGGATGGAGAACGACTGCTTTAAAGCAACCGTTGACCCGGACAAGAAGCCGTATTCCATCGTGATGCCGCCTCCCAACGTGACGGGCCAGCTGCACATGGGCCACGCGCTGGACTCGACGCTGCAGGATATTCTGACGCGCTACAAGCGGATGCAGGGCTACAGCGCCCTGTGGCTGCCCGGCACGGACCATGCCGGCATTGCCACGCAGATCAAGGTCGAGGAGGAGCTGCGCAAAAATGAGGGCCTGACGCGCTATGACCTGGGCCGCGAGAAGTTTTTGGAGCGCGTTTGGGCATGGAAGGAAAAGTACGGCAGCCGCATCGTGCAGCAGCAGAAGAAGCTGGGCGTTTCCTGCGACTGGTCGCGCAGCCGGTTCACGATGGACGAGGGCTGCTCCAAGGCTGTGCGCGAAACGTTCTGTGAGCTGTATGACAAGGGGCTTATCTATAAGGGCAGCCGCATCATCAACTGGTGTCCGCACTGCATTACAGCGCTGTCGGACGCGGAGGTCGAGTATGTGGACAAGCCCGGCCACCTGTGGTATATCCGCTATCCGCTGTCGGACGGCAGCGGCGACATCGTGGTCGCGACGACGCGTCCGGAAACGATGATGGGCGACACGGGCGTGGCCGTGAATCCGGAGGATGAAAAGTTCAAGCACCTCATTGGCAAAACGTGCATTTTGCCCATTATGAACCGCGAGATCCCCATTGTGGGCGATGAATACTGTGAGATCGGCTTTGGTACGGGCGCGGTGAAGATGACCCCGGCGCATGATCCGAACGACTTTGAGGTCGGCCTGCGGCACAATCTGGAGATCATCCGCGTGATCGCGGACGACGGCAAGATCAATGAAAACGGCGGCAAGTACAACGGCATGGACCGCTACGAGTGCCGCAAGGCCATCGTGAAGGATCTGGAGGAACAGGGCTATCT
>CAKTXB010000068.1 GCA_934630555.1 uncultured Oscillospiraceae bacterium | reverse complement strand
CCATGGCGTTCTGCTGCAAAAACGCGCTGCGCTCGAATACGCTCCGCTCTGCGCCAAGCAAGACCTGCCCGCAGTTATCCGCCGTCAGGCCCAAAATGGGCTGGCCGGTGGCGGTGTCAGAGGCACAAAATTCCCCCATGGGCGCGCGCCCGCGGCTCGTGCGCTCGAGCGTGATGCGGCGGCCTTCGTGCTCCAGCTCCATAACGCCCTCCATGGCCGCGCCGCTCCAGGGCCTGTATTTTGTTTTCATGGGCAGCACGCCGGCACTGGCGCGTTCGCGGGTGTCGATGCCGTAGAACATGGCCAGCAGAAATGCCGCCCAGGTCGATTTTCCGGCCTCATTCGGGCGTGTCAGGACATTGAGGCCATCGTGCAGCTCCAACGTTTCGTGGTCGAGCTTGCCGAATGTGGCGGTGAGTTTCAGCAGCTTCACAGCGTCACCTCCTGCCCGTCCATGGCGCGCAGCGCATAGCGCACGGCCAGCGTGATGGTGCGGCGGGTATCGTCATCCGCCGCGGCATCATACTGCGCGCGCAGCTGCTGCAGAAACAGCCCGCGCAGCGTGTCCGCGCCGCAGCCTTCCCACAGATCACGGCGCGGGGTCGTTTCATCGCGCAGCGTGCAGGCAAAAAAGCGCCCGTCCAGCGCGCGGCGCAGCGCGGCAAGGTCTATCTCCGGCGCTTCGCCGGCGAGCAGGATACGGTAAATATCGTTTTGGGTATCCGCCGGAAGGGCGCGCTCGATGGCGGCCAGCGCGTCGTCGCCCGCCGCAACGCGGAGGACCTCATATTTTGGCGCGCCGAGTGGCGTGAACGTCAGCGTACAGCGCCCCTCGCCCACAAGACCGAGGTACACGCCCTTTTCCCCCAGCTCGTCGAAGCCGCGCCCCATGGGGCAGCCCGGCCACGCGTAGCAGGTATCGCCCGCGCGCAGCAGACCGCTTTGCGCGTGGATGTGGCCCAGCGCCAGATAGGCAAGGCCGGAAGCGGCGATCTGCGCCGGGGTGATGGCGTTATACGGGCTGGCGGCGTTTAGCGCGTCGCCGTGCAGCACCATGAGATCTAAAAGCTCGTCCGGCGCGGCGGCAAAGCCATCCAGCAGCGCGGGCGCATTTGCGGCGGTGAATGCCGCGCCATAGACGCGGCAGCCAAGCTGCGGAAAGGTAAAGCAGTCGACGGTGTTTTTTGTGAAAATGTGGACATTTTCCGGCCAGTGCTCCGTGAGATAGGCGCTGCCGGGGGCGCAGAAGTCGTGGTTGCCGGGGGCAATGACGATCTCGGCGCGGCAGAGCGCGCACGCGCGCAGAAGGGCCCGAACAGTGTCGGGGTCCACATTGTCGCTGTCAAACAGGTCGCCGGCCAGCAGCACCAGGTCGCAGTCGTTTGCATTGGCAAGCTCCATGATCTGCGTCAGCTGGTCACGCTGGGCCTGCCGCCGGGCGGCGGCCTGTTCGGGGCTGAGCGCGGCGAACGGCGAGTCGAGATGCAGGTCAGCTGCGTGCAGGAATTGGATCAACAAGCATCACCCTTTCAAGTTTGGTGCAGCGGCGCGTGGCCATATCGACGGTCAGCGCCAGCGCGCAGAGCCGGCACGGCCCGGACGCGACCTCAAAGCGCGACGTCAGCTCGCCGCGAAACATGGCGATGGACTGTTCCGGCCTCACGCCGATGACGGAGTGGATGGGCCCGACCATGCCAAGGTCGGTCTGGTAGCCCGTGCCATTCGGCAGGATGATGGTGTCCGCCGTGGGCACGTGCGTGTGCGTGCCCCACAGGGCGCTGATGCGGCCGTCCAGATAGTATGCCATGGCCAGCTTTTCCGACGTCGCCTCGGCGTGGAAATCCACCAGCGTTGGCACATCGCCCGTTTTTTGCAGGACCTTGTCAATGACGCGGAACGGGTTGTCCGGGCCAAAGTCCATGTTGCAGCGGCCGATGAGGTTCACCACGGCGATCTTGCCGGCCTTGGTGTCGAACACGCCCCAGCCGCGGCCGGGCAGCGACGGCTGAAAGTTTGCCGGGCGGAGGATACAGGGGTCGTCGTCAAGGAACGGGCAGATCTCGCGCCGGTTCCACGTGTGGTTGCCCAGTGTGATGACGTCCGCGCCTGCGTCCAGAATCGTTTCCGCCTGCTGCGGCGTGAGGCCCACGCCGGAAACATTCTCGCCGTTTACCACGGCAAAGTCGATGGCATACTGCCGCCGCAGCGTGCGCAGATGCTTTTTGAGGAATAAAAGGCCGGATGTGCCGACCACGTCGCCCACGGCGAGAATATGCAGTTCCATAGAAAACCCTCCATTTTGAAAAATTATATCATTTCCAAACCGCAAATACCATGCTATACTAATAAAAAAATCAGACGCCCGTGCAACGCGGGCAAAAAAATCTCGTTTGGAAGAATGGAGGCGGATGTTTTGGAGGACTCCAGGATCATTGATCTGTACTTTGCGCGCGCAGAGGAGGCCATCACGCAGACCGAGGCAAAATATGGCGCATATTGCCGCAGCATTGCGCTGAATATCCTGAAAAGCCGCGAGGACAGCGAGGAATGCGTCAGCGATACATGGCTGCACGCGTGGAACGCCATGCCGCCGCAGCGGCCCGGCGTGCTGTCGGCATTTTTGGGGCGCATTACGCGCAACCTGTCCTTTGACCGCTACAAGGCAGCGCGGGCCGAGAAACGCGGCGGCGGCAGTCTGCCGTTGGCGCTGGAGGAGCTTTCGCAGTGCATTGCCGGCCGCGGCGGGGTGGACGAGGCGCTGGATGGGCGGGAGCTTGCCCGCTGCATTGACGCATTTTTGCGCACGCTGCCGGAGCGCGAGTGCAGTATGTTTTTGCGGCGCTACTGGTTTGTGGACGGCATTGAGGCCATTGCGCTGCGTTTTTCCGTGAAGCCGAACACCGTGAAATCCATCCTTTTCCGCACGCGGGAAAAGCTGCGTGCGTATTTGCAGCAGGAGGGGATCTGCGTATGAAAGACGAAACCATCTTCCGCGCCGTGGGTGCGGTGGGGGACGACCTGATCGAGCGGGCCGGGTGCCCGCCGCAAAAACAGACGATGCGCTGGAGACCGCTTCTGACGCTGGCTGCGTGCTGTGTGCTCATCATAGGCGCGGCGGCGCTGGTACTGCCGCAGATGCAGCTCAAATCAACCGCCAACGAGGCGGCTCCGCAGGCGGCCATGGTCACAGGAGAAGCGGAAGAGGACGCAAGGGCCTATGACGACGGCCCGCTCGTGGGCGCAGCCGCACCGGCGGAAGAGGCCAGAAGCGCGGAAGCCTATGACACTGCCGCGCCGGAGCTTACGGCGCAAGAGCCGGAAAGCAGCGATGAAACGGCGGCTGCAAAAGCGGAAGATACAGCACCGGCGGGAGACTGGATCTTGTTTGACGGGCAGTATTATGTGCTTGCCCCAGATAACGACGGTGCGCATCTGGCCGGCGACTCGGAGCTTGGCGACGGGGAAGCGCGCGGCGACGTGCTGGGCAGCGTTGCGGACAGTGCGGACGCCGAAAATGCCGGCTGTACCGTTTATGCTTACCCCGCAGACGGCTATGTGCTCGTGGAGCGCGATGGATCTTATCAGTTGTATAAACTGGCGGGCATGGACGAAAAGTAAATTGCATAGCCGGAAAAGGCAGGCCGTATGGCCTGCCTTTTGAATCATAAATATAGGCGCGATGTGCACGGGTGATTTTTGGAAAGGCAGACAGACGCGCAGGCGGGATACCTTTGACGCGGCGATCCCAAAATACTGCTGACAGACGGCCTGCGCGGGGCTGTGCCGTCTGTTTTGCGATGCAGACAATGTGGGCTGCGGCGGGGATCGCTGCGAGTTTCATCATTGAACGAATGCGGACTTGCCGCACCGGAATAGGATAAAACCGGGAGGTGTGGCAGCATGATCTCTGCTGCGGTTTGGCTGATGCTCAGCGGGATGCTGGCGTCGCTGCGTATTTCGGGCGCGGGCGGGTCGTTTCCAAAGCCGCTGAGCGCGCAGGAGGAACAGCACTATTTAAAGCTCGCCGCCGCGGGCGACCTGGAGGCGCGCAATATCCTCATTGAGCGCAACCTGCGCCTGGTGGCGCACATTATGAAAAAATACTATACGCAAACCTCCGACCAGGAGGATCTGATCTCGATCGGCACGATCGGACTGATCAAGGGCATTTCCACGTTCAACGCCGAAAAGGGCGCGCGGCTGGCTACCTATGCGGCCCGGTGCGTGGAAAACGAGATCCTGATGCACTTTCGGGCGCAGCGGAAAACGGCGGGGGATATATCGCTGTCGGACTGCATTGAAACGGGTAAGGACGGCACGGCGCTGTCGCTCATGGACACGGTATGCACCGACGAGGACCTGTTTGATGCCCTGAGCACCCGGGAGCTGCACGGACAGCTGTATGACGTGATGGACCGCGTACTGAGCGAGCGGGAGAAGCGCATCCTGACTCTGCGTTACGGCCTTGGCGACCGCACGCCGCTGACGCAGCGGCAAATCGCTGCCAAGTGCGGCATTTCGCGGTCTTATGTATCGCGCATTGAGAAAAAAGCGCTGGCAACGCTGCAAAAAGCGCTGGAAGGTGCGGGCGCGGGGCCGGCATAAAAAATACGGGGCTGTCTCAAAATAGAATTATCTAAAAAGCAGCCCAACAAAAAAGTCGTGAAGATCCATTGAAAGCTGGATCCTCACGACTTTGTCTAACTTTTGGCGGAGGCGATCCTCCTGCGATTTGCGTTTTGAGACAGCCCCGGCTTTTTATGGTTCTTTCCGCGGACAGCAGCGGCGCAAAATGGTATACAGGCGCGCGGCGTCGAGCGGTTTTGCGATGTGCTCGTTCATGCCGGCGTCCAGCGCGGCCTGCACATCGGAAGCAAACGCGTTGGCGGTGACGGCAATGATGGGAATGGCGGCTGCCTGCGGATGGCCGGAGCGGCGGATGGCGCGCGTGGCGTCCAGACCGGAGAGCTCCGGCATGAGCACATCCATGAGGATGGCGCCGAAATAGCCGGACGGCGAGGCGGCAAAGGCTGCGACGGCCTGTGTGCCGGTCTGCACGGATTCCACGCTGGCACCGGCCTGCTGCAGCAGGTATTCGATGATCTCGCGGTTGAGAGAATTATCCTCCGCCAGCAGAACGCGCAGACCATGCAGGTCCTGCTGCGCGGCGTCTGTCAGGTCGGGCCTTGACGGCGCGGCGGTCAGCTCCAGCGGGAGGCTGACGGTCACGCGCGTGCCTGCGCCGGGGGCGCTTTTTACGCGGATGGTGCCGTGCATTTTTTCAACAAGGTCGTGCGTGATGGCAAGGCCGAGGCCCGCGCCCGGCATGGTATCGTCTGCGGCGCGTGTAAACGGTTCAAACATATGCTGCTGGAACTCCGGGGTCATGCCGACACCGGTGTCCTGCACGGTGAAGTGGAACATGGAATGCGTGTCGTCAATGGGCGCCTCTTCCAGCCAGCGTTCCACGCTGCCGCCGGCGGGGGTGTATTTGACGGCGTTTGTAAGCACATTTTCCAGCACGCGGGTGATATGCAGCATACTGCCGCGGACATGACGATGGCGCTCCAGATAATGCGCCTGCGGATAGCGGACGCGGCGCTCTTCGGCAAGGGTGGCCAGCACGGCGCCGATCTTATCCAGCGCCTCGTGCAGGTCGAACGATTCCTGCAGCAGCTGGATATGGCCGCTTTCCAGCTGGCTCATATCCAGCACTTCGTCGATGAGCAGCTTGAGCTGCCCGCCGGCGGTGAGGATCTTTTGCAGCGCGTCGGCCACGCGCGCGGGATCATCCAGATTGTCCAGCGCGATGTGTGCCATGCCGAGCATCCCGTTTATGGGGGTGCGGATGTCATGGCTCATGCGGGAGAGAAAGCGCGTTTTGGCCTGATCGGCACGCTCGGCTGCTTCCTTGGCAAGCACGAGCTGCTCTTCACGGCTGTGGACGGCGTCGATGTCGCACAGCGACATGAGCCACATGGGCCCGCCGTTTACATTCGGCGCATCCCATTTGACAACGCGCACCCAGATGGGCTTACCGCCCTTTTTGAACAGGCGTTTCTCACTGATGGGCGGGAGCTCCTGAAAGGCCTCGGCGGTCATAACGCCGGCGGAGTCCGGCACAAACAGCGGCAGGACGCTGCCGCCGCAGGCGCGGTGCAGCTGTTCTATGTCGGCGTAGCCGAGCAGATCGAGCGTGAGCTTGCTGATGAGCGTGAACGGCATTTGCGGCGTGTAGCAGCCGCCGGCAATACCGACGCCGTGGTTCTGCGTCAGCAGCATACGGATGCACTGCTCCAGCGCGTCGTTGAGGGCGGCGGAATCATCGCAGAAAAACAGTTCCTCGCCGTAACAGGTCTTGATGGCCATAAAAGCGTCAGCTCCTTTCCCGGTTTATGAATGCGTGCCTGTGTTCAGGCATCCAGCTGCCCCAGCGCTTGCAGGACCCGCGCCTGCTCGGCCTTTACGGCTTCCAGCAGCTCCGGCTGCGTGAGCGGCTTTGGGCCGCGCAGGTGTTCGGTGAGCGCGGAGGCGGCGCGCTGCAGACGCTCCAGCCCCAGATTCTGCGCCACGCCCTTGAGCGTGTGCGCAGCGCGGAAGGCTGTGGGCCAATCGGCGCTTTCGGAGGCGGTGAGCAGCTGACCAAAGCTGGGGTCAGCCTGATACATCCGCACGAATTTCAAGATCATCTGCTCGTTCGGGATACGGGCCAGAACGGCACTGAGGCTGCCGCCAAGCTCGGCGTAAAAATCGGAAAGCGTCATCCTTCCGGCTCCTTTCTGTCTGATCGTTCGGCTTTTTGCGCATACATTTTCTGGTCAGCCTGCCGAATGGCCTCTGTCAGAGGCGCGACCCGATAAACGCCGCCGATGCTGATAGACAGCTTCAGCTCCGGCACGTCGTCCAGCACCACACGGCTGACGGCGTCACGCAGCTGCGACAGGCGGCGGTAGAACACGTCCTCGTCGATCTGCGGGAAAATGAGCAGGAACTCGTCGCCGCCATAGCGGATGAGCGTGTCGCTGTCACGGATGCGGCCCAGAATGGCCGCGGCGATGGCGCGCAGCGCTTCGTCGCCAACGGGGTGACCATAGGTGTCGTTGATCTGCTTGAACCGGTCCACATCCATGATGGCAACGCCGTCGGCGTGTTCCAGATCTTGCAGGAAATTATCAAGATACAGGCGCGAATAGGCGCGCGTGAGCGTGTCACGGTAGAAATTGAGCAGGTACGTGCTGCCTTCGGCCGCGGAAATGTCCGCGTCCGGGTCGGCGGGATCGTTCAGCTGTGAGGCCAGCTCCAATACGCAGGGGCGGCCCTCCAAAAACACATGGCGCGAGAGGACGAAGTACAGCGTACGGCCGCGTGACTCGAGCTTGCTCATCCAGTGCGCGCTGTGCAGCGCACACAGCGACGAGCAGTTGTCGCAGCCGGTCTGCCGGCCCCAGAAGGAATAGCAGCGCTCGTCTGTCAGAGCCAGACCGCCGTCAGGCTGCGGAACGAGAATATGGCACGTTTCCGGGTCGACAAGCCGCACGACGGAGAACAGCATATGCAGCTGGTCGATGGCGGCGCGGAGCTGCGGAGGATGTGCGTGCGGGCGCGCCGGCAGCCCGGAACTGTCATGGCCGGCGTCGGGCATGGCAAGGAACTGGCCCACTATGCCGGTAAACTCGGGCGCGTTGTCCGTCCAGATGGTGCGGGCATTGAGAATGTGCCGGGTGGGCTTGCCGTTTACGGGGATCTGCACGTGCAGCTGCATCTGCGGCGTCTGGCGCGTGGTGTGCAGGGCCAGATCGGACAGGCGCTGCAAGTCGGCGGGGCTGAGCAGCTGCGGCTGGCCGCTGCTGTCCTGTTTGAGATAGCACACCTTGCGGCGCTGCCCGGGCGCAGCGTGCCAGTCGGTATAGATCACCTTATGGAGCCAGCGGTCATATTCAAACTGAATGCCGCCGCACTGCTCGGCAAAGAATTCGCTTTGCGTATGCTCCATGGCAAGCAGGCTGCGTACGCGGTCATCCTGCGGCAGCGCCTGCTGCTCCAGCGCCTCGGACGTGAGGCGGTGGGCCTCCTGACCATAGTCAAAATCGGCGGCGGTGCTCTGCTGCATGGCGATTTTCAGCTCGCCCGCAATATCCTGAAAGCAGCTGATGAGCGCGGGATCGAACGCGCCGCATTCGCCGTTTGCGATCATGCGCACGGCGGTGTTGTGGTCAAAGGCTTTTTTATAGCAGCGGTCGCTTGTGAGGGCGTCATAGACGTCGGCCAGCGCCACGACCTGCGCCGAGATGGGGATGGCGCTGCCGCGCAGCCCGTCGGGATAGCCGCGGCCATCCCACCGCTCGTGATGCCAGCGGCAGATCTCGTGCGCGGTGCGCAGCATGGGGTCGTCCTGCGGCAGGGACACATCGCGCAGCAGCTCGTCGCCGATGACGGAATGACGCTTCATGATCTCAAACTCTTCCGGCGTCAGACGGCCGGGCTTGTTGAGAATCTCCAGCGGAATGGAGATCTTGCCGATGTCATGCAGGGCGGAAAGCGTGGCGATCCTGGCAATATCGGCCTCGCTCAGCGGGGCGGTTTTGTCCGCGGCGAGCCTGCGCAGCAGCAGCTCCGTGAGCGTGCGCACGTGCAGCAGATGCACGCCCGTTTCGCCGTTGCGCGATTCAATGACATGGCTGAGGATATTGACCATGGCGCTGTTGGCTTTTTCACGCTCGAGCACCTGATCTTCCACCAGCTGCACCAGCCGCTTCTGGCGCGTGTAGAGCATGAGC
>CAKTXB010000067.1 GCA_934630555.1 uncultured Oscillospiraceae bacterium | reverse complement strand
GCAAGGCAGAAAAAAGTCAGCCGCCGGAGGCACGGTTGCGGTGGCGCGGCCACCGGGGAACAAGCGGTGACGGGCGCCCACCTGCCGACTATGGCAAATCCACCGGAGGCACAGTTGCGGTGTTACAAACACCGAGAAAAAAGCGGTGACGAGCCGAAAAAACCGCCCGCTGTTGGTCAGCGGGCGGCAATTCTTTATTCTTGTGGGTGAACGGAAAAATAGCGCTCAAGGCCGCCTATTACAGCGGCGTGGTCGCGCAGATGCGGCAGTCCGGATGCGCCGATGAAGCCGATGATACAGCCGCCGCGCAGGCGGAGCGGGAAACCGCCGCCGCAGTCGGCGTAGTCCATAGGGTCAAGACGCATATCCTCCAGCATGGTGACGCCGCGGGAAGCAAGGTCGGCAAAGACATGGAGCGTGCTGTGTTCGGTGACACGGACGGTGTTGCGCTTGCGGCGCAGCCACTGCTCGTGGAAAGCGCCGGTACCGGCGGGGTAATAGCGAAACACAACGGTGCCGTTCAGTTCAATTTCTACGGCCAGGGGGCCCTCCATGGTGCGGGTGGCGGCGACGAGCGCACAGCCAAGCTCCCAGACATCGTCACGGGAAAAGTGGGAAAACTGATAGCGTTCTTCTTCCTGAATGCACTGTCGGAGCAGGTCGGTATAGTCCATGGTGCGCCTCATTTCTGCGCCGGCTGCGGCGCGATGTTGGTGTAATTTGATTATATCGGCTAGACAGAGAAAAAGCAAGACAGCGAGAAAACGCAGGAAAAAACGTGAAAAAATGAAAAAACAACCCCCGGGGGAGCTTCAAACGGGCGGCCGGGTCTGCTAGAATGCGGGTAAGCGCTTAATTAAGAACGAATGGGAGAAACATATGAAACGAATTCTTGCAGGGATCTTGGCCTGTATACTGACGCTGGGGCTGGCAGCTTGCAGCGCGCCGGCACAGCAGGGCAATACTCCGGGTAATACACCGGCAGCGGCGGAAACGCAAAACGCAGCGGACACGCAGACGGCGGCGGGAACGACGCTGACATATGCCTCAGGCGACTATACGCGCATCAACCCGGCCATGGACGAGCACGGTGAGATCAATGTGCTGCTGTTTAACGGACTGACGGCGCACGATGGGGAAAACCAGATCGTGCCGGGGCTGGCCAAAAGCTGGGAGTTTGACGCGGATACGGACACATATACATTCCATCTGCGCGAGGGCGTGCGGTGGCACGACGGCGAAGCCTTGACGGCAAATGATGTGAAATTTACCATCGAGGCCATTATGGATCCGGAAAACGGTTCAGAAAACGCGCCGAACTATGAGGACGTGGAAGAGATCACCGTTTTGGACGAGCAGACGGTCTCATTCCGGCTGTCCGCGCCGAATGTGGCGTTCCTGGAATATATGACGATGGCCATTTTGCCGGAGCATCTGCTGGCGGGTGAGGACTTTCAGCAGTCAGATTTTTTCCGTGCACCGGTGGGCACAGGACCGTATAAGCTGGAAAGCTGGGATATGGGCCAGTCCATTGTGCTGGTGAAGAACGAGGACTATTTTGACGGTGTGCCGAATATTGACCGCATTGTGTTTAAGATCGTGCCAGACGATAACACGCAGGCCATGCAGCTGGAATCGGGCGAGATCGATCTGGCGCTGCTTGACCCGAAAAACGCGCAGAATTTTGTCGGGAAAGACGGCTATACGTGCTATGATATGACGACAGCGGACTATCGCGGCATTTTGTTTAACTTCTGGAACGAGTACTGGACGAAAAATCGCGACATCATTCCGGCGGTGTGCTATGCTATTGACCGGGAAGCCATCATTGACGCGGTGCTGCTGGGACAAGGCATGGCGGCCTATGGGCCGCTGCAGCGGAACATTTACAATGACGACACCGTGGAGCACTATGACTATGACCCCGAAAAGGCGCAGGAGATCTTGGAGTCTATTGGCTGCACGCGGAACGCGGACGGTTTTTATGAGCGCGACGGGGAAGAGATCGGCTTTGTGATCAGTGTGATGGCGGGCGAACAGGACCGTTTGGACATTGCGCAGGCGGCGGCACAGCAGCTGCGGGAGGCAGGTATTCACTGCACGGTGGATATTCCCGCGCAGATGGACTGGGGCGGACAGATGGCGTGCCTCATTGGCTGGGGCAGCCCGTTTGACGCAGACGACCACACCTACAAGGTGTTCGGAACGGACAAGGGCGCGAACTACTCCGGCTATTCCAACGCGCAGGTGGATGAAGCGCTGACAAAGGCGCGGCAGACGGATGACCCGGTGCAGCGCGCGGAATATTACAGCGACTTCCAGCACGCGCTGGCGGACGATCCGGCATATTGCTTCATCTGCTACATCGATGCGAACTATGTGGCGACGAGCCGCCTGCACGGCATTGCGGCGGATACGGTGCTGGGCCACCATGGCGTGGGCATTTTCTGGAACGTAAAGGACTGGACGCTGGACGCATAAAAAGCATAGAAACAGCACAGAAAACAGGGCGCTGCGGTGCAGCGCCCGTGTTTGCGTATTTTGGAGGCGGGCATGGAGCTGGCTTTGGATGTGAAAAATTTAAGCGTATGCTTCCGGACGACGGCGGGCGTGGTGCATGCGGTGCGGGATGTGAGCTTTTCAGCACGCACGGGCGAAACGCTGGCCATTGTAGGGGAATCCGGCTGCGGCAAGAGCGTGCTGTGCCGGAGTATTTTGCGGCTTTTGCCGCGCACGGCGCAGGTGAAGGCGCAGTCCATCCGGGCGTATGGGCAGGAGATTGCAAACCTGCCGGAGCGGCAGATGCAGAAGCTGCGCGGGTCGGCGTTTTCCATGGTGTTGCAGGACGCGCTGTCGGCATTGGACCCGAGTATGCGCGTTGGCGCGCAGCTGGCAGAGGCCGTGCGGCGGCAGGAGCCGGAACTGCGCGGCGCGGCGCTGCGGGCGCGGGTGGCGGAGCTTTTGGACATGGTAGCCATTCCGGCTGAGCGGGCGGCAGCGTATCCGCACGAGCTTTCGGGCGGGATGCGGCAGCGGTGTGTGCTGGCCATGGCGATCTCCGGGCGGCCAAAGCTCCTGTTTGCCGATGAGCCGACGACGGCGCTGGATGTGACGGTGCAGGCGCAGATCTTGGATCTGCTGGCGCGGTTACAGCGCGAGCTGCAGATGACGACGGTGTTTGTAACGCATGACCTTGGCGTGGTGGCGCGGCTGGCCGACCGGGTAGCGGTGATGTATGCCGGGAAGATCGTGGAGCTTGGCACGGCAGAGGACGTGTTTTACGATGCACGGCATCCATATACGCAGGCACTGCTGCGGTCACTGCCGGCACTGGCGCGGGGGTGCGGTACGCTGCCGGCCATGCCGGGAATGCCGCCGACGCTGCTGGACCCGCCGGTGGGCGATGCGTTCGCGTGCCGGAACGAACAGGCGCTGGCCATAGACTATGAACAGCAGCCGCCGATGTTTCGCATTTCAGACACACACGCGGCGGCAACGTGGCTTTTGGATCCGCGCGCGCCGAAGCATTTGGGAGGACAGGCGGATGGATGAGATTTTGCTGGATGTGCAGGGGCTTTGCTGCACGTTCCATCCGCATGGACTGTCGGCGGTGCGGGCGCTGGATGATGTGTCGTTCCAGCTGCGGCGGGGCGAGATCCTGGGCCTTGTGGGCGAGTCCGGGTCGGGCAAATCGACGCTGGCACGGTGCGTGATGGGGCTGACGAAGCCGAGCGGCGGGCGCATCGTTTACAATGGCGTGGACTGCTGTGATGCGGCGCAGGTGCAAAAAAACCGGAAGATGTTACAGCAGACGCGGCAGATCATTTTTCAGGATTCGGGCGCGAGTCTGGACGGGCATATGCGCGTGGCGGAGCTGATCGCAGAGCCTCTGCGCATTGCACACAGCACGCCAAAGCGCGGCAGCTGCCGTGCAGAGGCAAAGTTCCAGATGCACTATGTGGGTCTGGACGCGGCGTATCTGGATAAGTTCCCGGCGGAGCTTTCCGGTGGGCAGCGGCAGCGCGTGGCCATTGCGCGGGCGCTGACGATGGAGCCGGAGCTGCTGGTGGCAGATGAGCCGCTGGCATCGCTGGATGTGAGCATTCAGGCCCAGATCGTGAATCTGTTCCGGCATTTGCAGCAGGAGCATGGGTTTTCGTTTTTGTTCATCGCGCACGATCTGGCAATGGTGGAGTTTTTGTGCGACCGCGTGGGCGTTTTGTATCGTGGGCGGCTGGTGGAGCTGGCGCCGGTGCGGGAGCTGTATGACCATGCGCAGCATCCGTATACGCGGGCGCTGCTGGCGTCTATGCCCATTCCAGATCCGCGGCGGGCGCGGGCACAGGTGCTGCCCGACATCCCGGAGGACGGGTTCCCAACAGACGGCGTGCTGCGGGAATACACGCCGGGGCATTTTGTGCGGATGGAGGGTCGCATGTGAAAAAAACGCATTGGGCCGCTGCACTGGGGCGGAAGCTGCTGATCTTGCTGGTGAGCATTTTTGTGCTTTCGGTGGCGGTATTTTATGTGGCGCGGCTGGCGCCGGGCGACCCGCTGGTGTCCTACTACGGCGAGCGGGCGGAAAAAATGCGTCCGGACGAGCGGGCGCGGGCCGAGGAAAAACTGGGGCTGCATGAGCCGATCGTGGTGCAGTATGTGCGCTGGATGCAAAATGCGCTGCGCGGGGATTTTGGCATTTCGTACAAGTATAAAACGGACGTTTGGACGGTCATCCGGGCGCGGATAGGAAACACGCTGCTGTTGGGCGGCGTGGGCTATGTGCTGATCTTTGTGCTGGCGCTGGCACTGGGAATGCTCTGCGCACGGCGGGAGGACACGGTGCTCGATCGCGTGCTGTGCCGCGTGGGTACGGTGAGCAGCTGCGTGCCGGAGTTCTGGCTGTCGTTGGTCCTCATTTTGATTTTTTCGCTGACGCTGCGGTGGCTGCCAAGCGCGGGGGCCTATTCTGTCGGCGGCGGGCACGATCTGGGCGACCGGATGCGGCACCTGATCTTGCCGCTGTGTGTGGTGGTGCTGGGGCACTTGTGGTATTACGCGTATATGGTGCGCAACAAGCTGCTGGAGCAAGTGCGGGCGGACTATGTGCTGCTGGCGCGCAGCCAGGGAGCGGGCCGCCGGAGCGTGCTGCTGCGGCACTGCCTGCGGAATGTGATGCCGTCGTATTTGAGCATCATGGCCATTGCCGTGCCGCATGTTTTGGGCGGTACGTATGTGGTGGAGGCGGTGTTTTCCTATCCGGGGCTTGGCACATTGGCGTATGAGAGCGCACGATATAAGGATTACAATTTGCTGATGGTGTTGTGTTTGCTTTCAGGCGCGCTGGTGATCGTGTGCAATCTGGCGGCGCAGGCCATCGGGGAGCGCATTGACCCGCGGGTGCGCGGCGCGCGGGAGGAGGCGGACGGATGACGGACAAATTTCAAGTCGTGGGCATTCGGCCGCAGGCCGCGGCGGCAGTGCCGAAGCAGCCGTGGCATCGCGGGCGGCCCGTGTGGGCCATGGCGGTGCTGGGGCTGATCGTGCTGGGGTGCCTGATATGGCCGCTGGTCTTAGGCGGCGACGCGGGGTATATGGACCTTGCGAATTGCAATGCCGCGCCGGGGCGGACGTTCTGGTTCGGCACGGACACGATGGGGCGCGATCTATTTAAAATGATCTGGGCCGGCGGGCGCGTGTCGCTGACCATTGGCGTGCTGGCGACGGCTATTTCGACGGTGCTGGCCATTGTGATCGGCGCAGTGAGCGGGTGCGGGCCGCAGTGGCTGGATACGCTGGTCATGCGCGGTACGGAGATCTTTCTCAGCATTCCGAATCTGCTGCTGGTCGTGTTTTTGCAGGCGATCCTGGGCACGGCGAATGTATGGACACTGTCGCTGGTGCTGGGCGTGACGGGATGGCCGTCCATTGCCAAGGTGGTGCGCACGGAGGTGCGGCAGCTGCGCGGGAGCGAGTATGTGCTGGCGGCGCGCAGCATGGGCGGCGGCTTCTTTTACGTGCTGCGGCGGCATTTGACGCCGAACTTTCTGGCGTCGATCGTATTCATGGTGGTCATGAATGTGCGCAGCGCCATGCTGGCGGAATCGACGCTCAGCTTTATGGGGCTGGGGCTGCCGCTGGAGGTCATTTCGTGGGGCAGCATGCTGTCACTGGCTGAGAAGGCGCTGATGACGCGCGCGTGGTGGATCATTGCCATTCCGGGCGTGTTTCTGGTGGCAGCGCTGCTGTGCATCACGGAGTTGGGGAACGATCTGCGCCGCAGGGCCAGTCAGAAGCAGAGCAA
The DNA here is from genome assembly GCA_934630555.1 of uncultured Oscillospiraceae bacterium. Lineage (GTDB taxonomy): Bacteria > Bacillota > Clostridia > Oscillospirales > Oscillospiraceae > CAG-170. Next base: position 2,494 of record CAKTXB010000067.1, on the reverse strand, counting down.
TTTGTAAAAACACGGCCATGGGATCCCATGGCCGTGTTTTTCAGTTGCCGCTCGTCATGGAGTCGATGGCTTTTTCGGCTTCGGTCCTGATGGTATCGGCGGCGGCCTGCGCGGCCTGATAGACCTCACTGTTTTTGGGCAGCATCATGGCGCCCAGCGCGCCAAGGGCGATCCCTGCACCCATGGTGAGCATGAATGATTTGACCTGCATACGATCATCTCCCTTCACGAGTAGTATGCCGCGGGCGCGGCGGAAAAACCGATGGAATGTCTGACTGCGGCGGGAAATTCCGGGGCAGGACACGTTTCGTGTGATTTTGCTGTTCAAATGCGGTATTGTGTGATAAAATACACAAAAGAGAAGGAGCGTGCTGAAAATGGGAATTGATGTGTTGCAGGCAAAGATCCGAAAGCTCAAAAATCCGACGATGGTGACACTGTGCCCGGAGTATGCGCAGCTGCCTGCGTGTGTGCGGGAGCAGGCGCAGGCGCAGCACGGCGACACGCTGGCCGCGGCGGCGGAGGCATATCGGCGGTTCTGCTGCGAGATCCTGGATGCGCTGACAGACGTTGTGCCGGCGGTGTGCGTGGAATCAGGGTGCTTTGCGGCGCTGGGTGCAGACGGCATTGCGGCGATGCAGCGGGTGCTGGAATATGCGCGGGAAAGAGAATTTTATGTGCTGCTGGATCTGATGCGGTGCGATCTGCCGCCGGCGGTGGATATGCTGGCCGCAAGCTGTTTTGGCACGGTGCAGGTTGGCGCGCAGGCGTTTACACCGTATCCTTGCGACGGTGTGGTGCTGAGCGCGTTTTTGGGCAGCGACGGCGCGCTGCCGTTTGTGCAGTATTGTGCGGCGGGCAAGAATGTGTTCTTGCTGGCGCACAGCTCGAACAAGTCGGCGCGCGAGGTGCAGGATCTGCTGGCGGGCGACCGGATGAGCTATCAGGTGACGGCGGATCTTGCCATGCGGTGGAGCCGCGACCTGTTTGGGAAAAACGGGTATTCGGAGATCGGCATTGTGGCGGGGCTGCCGAATGTTTCGGTGATGCAGACGCTGCGGCAGAAATATGACCGGCTGTTTTTGCTGGTGCCGGGTTATGGCACGCAGGGCGGCACGGCGAAAAACGCGCAATATGCGTTTGACCGCATGGGCCACGGCGCGGCCATTATGGCAGGGCGATCCATTTTGAACGCGTGGCAGAGGGCCGGCACGGACGGCGCGGACTTTGCCGCGCAGGCGCGCGCGGCGGCGGAAAAGATGCGTGTGCAGCTGTTTGGGTATATGACGGTGATGTGAGATGAAAACAAGACTGTTTATTGTGCGCCATGCGGAGGCGGAGGGAAACTATTACCGCCGCTTTCACGGGCAATATGACTCACTGGTAACAGAAAACGGCAAGCGGCAGATCGAGGCGCTGCGGCAGCGGTTTGAAACGGTGCATTTTGACGCTTGCTATGCCAGCGACCTGTACCGCACGCGCAAGACGGCGGAGGCGGTATGGCTGGAACAACAGCTGCCGCTGCAAACGGACGCGCGGCTGCGCGAGGTGGCGGCGGGCTGCTGGGAGGATGTGACGTTTGGCTGGCTGGAACGGTATGACGCGGAAAACCTGCACGCGTTTGGAACGGACCCGGAGCACTGGCATGTGGAGGGGAGCGAGGGCTATGCGTCGCTGACCGGCCGGTTCTTGGAGGCCATAGAAGATATTGCGCGGCAGAACGCGGGCGGCACGGTGGCGGTGTTTACACACTCGTGTGTGCTGACGCGTGCGCAGCGGGTGCTGCTGGGCGGCGAGCGGCCGCCGTATTGCGATAACACGGCGGTGTCGCTGCTGGAATATGCGGACGGGGCTTGGAGCATCCAATATCTCAACGACAGCAGTCATGTGCCGGAGGAGATCTCGACGTTTGCGCGGCAAAAATGGTGGCGGCGCGGCGGCGATAATCTGGACTTTAATATGCGCTATGAGCAGACTGCGCCGGGGCGCTGGAACGCGCTGCTGCGCGACCGTGTGGTAGGGCAGGCTGCTGTGAATGTGCAGACGGGCGAGATCTTGCAGATGGAAATGGACACGGATAAGCGCGGCGTGGCGCTTGGGCCGCAGCTGCTGGGGCAGATCATCAGCGAAATGCGCGCGCGCGGGGCAAGGCAGGTGTATGGAAAGCTGCCGGCGGCGCATCCGGCGGAGCATTTTATGCAGGAACAGGGCTTTGCCGGCACGCAGCAGGGCGCGGAGGTGGTCTGGCGAAAGGATATTTTTGTGCCGCAGCTGCAGAAATAAGACAAAAGGTCCGGCGGGAGGGATCCCCGCCGGACGAAATTTTCAAAAACCTCGCAGAGTTCGCGCCGTTAGGCGCGAAAAAAGTCCGGATCATTTTCGGCGGCGGCGTGTACGTTGCCGAACATACTTTACAGACCGCAAGTGTGGAAATTTTGTGCGCAGCACAAAATTTATGCGCGCGGCGGACTGTAAGCTTTCTCAAATATGAACC
>CAKTXB010000066.1 GCA_934630555.1 uncultured Oscillospiraceae bacterium | reverse complement strand
ACCCCGAGAAGCCCGAGTATGAAACCTACGAAGAGGTCGAAACGCTCAACTCCATGATCCCGCTCTGGCAGAAGCCCAAAAAGGACGTCACCGCGGAGGAATACAACCAGTTCTACAAAGACAAGTTCTACGACTTTGAAGACCCCGCTGCCGTCATCCACGTCAGCGTCGAGGGCGCCGTCACCTATAAAGCGTTGCTCTACATCCCGTCCAAAGCGCCGTATGACTTCTACACCAAGGACTTCAAAAAGGGCCTGCAGCTCTATTCCTCCGGCGTCATGATCATGGAGCACTGTGAAGACCTCCTGCCGGACTGCTTCCGCTTTGTCCGCGGCGTCGTCGATTCGCAGGACCTCAGCCTCAACATCTCCCGTGAAATGCTCCAGCATGACCGCCAGCTCAAATTCATGGCCGCCAATCTGGAAAAGAAGATCAAGCAGGAGCTGCAAAAGCTGCTTGAAAACGACCGTGAGAAATATGAAAAATTCTTCTCCGCTTTCGGCACACAGCTCAAATACGGCGTCGTGTCGCAGTATGGCGAAAAGAAGGAGCTGCTGCAGGATCTGCTCCTGTTCTGGTCGCAGAAGGAAAACAAGCTCGTCACGCTCAAGCAATACACCGACGCCATGCAGGAAAATCAGCCGCATATCTACTTTGCCGCCGGCGAGAACCGTGAGCGCCTCGCCCAGCTGCCGCAGCTCGAGCAGCTGAAGCAAAAGGGCTATGACGTTCTCCTCCTCACCGACGAGGTCGATGAGTTCGTCGTCCAGACACTGCAAAAATATGCCGACCATGACTTCTGCTCTGTCACCGCCGCCGATCTTGGCCTTACAAGCGAGGACGAAAAGAAGGCCGCCGAAGAAAAGGCCGAGCAGGCCAAGCCGACGCTTGACTTCATCAAGGAGACCCTTGGCGACAAGGTCGAGCAGGTGCGTCTGAGCCAGAACCTCGGCAGCCACCCCGTCAGCATCGTGCCCACCGAGGGCATGAGCTTTGAGATGGAAAAGTACTTCAAGCGCCTCAATCCCGAAATGGGCATGAAGGCCGGCCGCATTCTCGAGCTCAACGCCGGACACCCGGTGTTCAATACCCTCCAGCTCGCCGTTGCGCAGGATCCCGAAAAGGCCAGGCAGTACGTGAACATCCTCTACACGCAGGCCCTTCTCATGGCCGACCTCCCGGTCGAAAACCCGGCTGAGTACACCGACCTTATCTGCGGGCTCCTGAAATAAGCGTTCCAAACAGCATAACAAACAAAACGCGGCAGGCAACAGCCTGCCGCGTTTTTCTGTAAAACTTACGCATCCTGCGTATGTGCCGGCGCGCCATTCTGCATGGCCGCGTGCTCTCGTACAAGCTCGTCATGCAGCTCCAGCGAGTTCCAGCCTGCGTTCGTGTCTGTCAGCACAGCCTTGAGCGCCACCGGCGGCAGCGCCGCGCGCAGCTGCGATAAAAATGTGTCCAGCTGCTGCTGTGAAAAATTCGCCATCACCAGCATCTCGCCCGCAAAATCCGCACCGTCGTACATGGATTCAAACGCCCCGCGCTGCCCTGTGAACGACCCGACGGGGGAGAGATACTCCCATTTTTCCACCGCCTTCACCCGAATGCCCAGCTTCATGGCCAGCATCCGCAGCTTGGCGGATTTTTTTGCGTTAAAGTGATATGTCAGCAGCATCGCCTGCATGCCCCGCACTCCTTTCGCCCCGGCCGCGCAGAAAGCCCGCCCAGATCAGCAGCCCCGCAACGACCCAGAAATACACCATCATATACGGCTCTTCAAAAATGTTCTCGCCATAGCAGTGCACAAGCACCCCGCAAAGCCCCGCAAACATCCCCGCGCACAGCGGATACATCGGCTTTTCCTTCTGTTTCCACTTGCGCCCGGTGCGGAATAGCGCCCTGCAGGCATTCCACAGCATGGCCAGCAGCAGCACCACAAACGACGCAAGCCCGGTCCAGCCCATTTCCACCAGAATTTTCAGGTAGTAGTTGTCCATGTAGAAATAGTCCACACCGTCCAGCACCTGATTCTGCATGGCGACCGCGCCGCCGAACATTCCAAGCCCAAAGCCCGTTGCCGGATTCGCACCGTACAGATGCGCCAATCCGTTTTCCCACCGGCCCGCGCGGCCGCCGTTCGAGTTCGCCGCTACAAAGTCGTCCGTAAACAAAAAACCGATCCGTGTGCGCACAAACGGAACGAGCACCAGCACGCAGCCCGCCGCCAGCATCAGCCAGAACAGCCGCCGGTCCACCAGCAGAATAAACAGCACAATGGCCACCGCCATCGCCATCCACGCCCCGCGCGACATCGTAAACAGACACGCCACGCACATCACAGCCGCCGCCAGCCAGGCTCCGGCCTGAACATAGCGGTTCTTCGTGTGATACGCCAGCCCCACAGTCATCGGCACAAACAGCACCATGAAATCACCCATGATGTTCGGGCTGCCGAAAATGGAATACACGCGCGTCCGCACGGCGGTCTCCGCCGCCGCGACCCAGTTGGAGGGCATCGGCACACCGATGATATACTGGTAAATTCCGTGCAGCGCCAGCAGCGCCGCCACCGCGCACAGCATCCCGTATACGCGCATGAAATCGTCATCCGTTTCCACCAAACGCGTGATGAGAAAGAACCAGAGCATATACTGCACCGTCGCCCGATAGCCCGAAAGCTGGATGGCAGGGTAGGGCGCCACAATGCTCATCAGCACCAGCCCGACCGCCAGAAACAGCGCGACCGGCACATCCAGCGGATTTGCTCCCACGCGCACCGGCGTCTGCCGGCCCGTTCTGCGCCAGATCACCCAGAACAGTCCAAACAGCAAAAACAGCTCATCCCAGACAGAGGCCAGCAGCGCGATCTTCAGCACATCCCGCAGCAGCCAGTCCACGACCACATAGCCGCCCAGCGCATACAGCATAAAACTCTGGATCCCGTCTGCAAACAGCCAGCCCAGGATCCGGCTGCGCTGCAAGGCCCGCAGCACGGCCCGCCACACGCGGCAAAGAAGGCTCGCTTCCCACCACCGCCGCGGCCAGGAGCACCCGGCAAGTGTTCGGTTCACCCCGGCAAACCAGCGCGTTGTCCGCGCACCCTGCACCTGACAGTCGTCCGCGCCCAGATGGCGCACGAACCACGCCCGCGTGCCGGATGCGTGCCAGCAGCGTCCGATGGCAGCAAACACCGCGCTGCCGCGCGCGCACCGTACCAGCCACAGCCGTACCGCCAGCAGCGCGCGCCAAACGGCGCTGCCCCGCAGCATCTCAGCCATGGCTGACCTCCATGCCGCTGATGATGCCGGTCATTTCAAATTCACTTGTCTTGACGATATACTCATAGCCCACGCGCACCTCCTGCGCGCCGACCTTGTAGACATAGCCGGAGTAGGTCGCGTCGGCCTGCACGGTCACATACAGCCTGAAATGCTCCTCGTCCGTCTGCACGGCGGTGGCGGACAGAATATGCGCGTCCACGAGCTTGCCGCTGTTCGTCAGCTGCGCGCCCTCCTGCGTGGCCGCAAAATCGCAGACCTCGCGCGGCACATCCTCAAACAGGACGGTGTACTCTACGGAATGCTTCTCGCTCGTGACCGCTTCGGCCGCCTTGCTGCCGCCCAGCTTCCACACGGCCACAAACACGACTGCCAAAATAAGCACGATCACAAGCAGGTCGATCAGGTTGAGTTTCCCGAACAGCCGCCCTTTTTCGTCAATGATTTTCATGAATTGCCTCCTAAAATCGGTTTCGGATTGATTCTGCCGCAAAAATGCAGTATAATATCAGCACGGCCACAGTCCGCATACAAATATTATTTTAACGGATTTTACCCTGTAATACAAGCCTTAACTTATTGCACAATAGGGGAATGCAGCATGAAGATCATCCACCTCATCTCCGGCGGCGACGTCGGCGGCGCCAAGACCCACGTTCTCTCCCTCCTGCAGGGGCTCGGCAAAACGGAAACAGCGCGTCTGGCCTGCTTTACCGACGGCCCGTTTGCCGAAGAAGCCCGCCAAATGGGCATCGACACCGTCATCATCTCCGGCAGTATCCCGCAGACCATCCGCACGCTCGCCGCTATGATCCGCAGCGAAGGGTTTGAGATCGTCCATTGCCATGGCGCGCGCGCCAACATGACCGGCGCCATCCTGCGCCGCAAGATCCACGTGCCCATCGTCACCACGGTCCACAGCGACTACCGCCTGGACTATCTGGGCCGCCCCCTCCACCGCCTGATCTACGGCACCGTCAACACCATCGCCCTGCGTCTGTTTGACTATCACATCGGCGTGTCCGATGCCATGGCCCAGCTGCTCATCTCCCGCGGCTTTGATCCGCAGACCATGTTTTCCATTTACAACGGCGTGGACTTCACGCCGCGCACCCCGGCCAAAACGCGTGCGGAATACTGTGCCCTGCACGGCCTGACGCTTCCTGAAAACGCCGTCGTCTACGGCATCGCCGCGCGCCTGTCGCCCGTCAAGGATGTTGCCACGCTCATCCGCGGCTTCGGCGCGGCGGCGCAAACACACCCTAATATCCGCCTGCTCATCGCCGGTGACGGCGAGCAGCGCGCCGAGCTCGAGCAGCTTGCCAAAGATCGCTGCCCGCAGGGGAGCTTCGCTTTCGTCGGCTGGGAAACCGACATGGACAGCTTCTATAACGCCCTCGATGTCAACACGCTCACTTCGCTCTCCGAAACGTTTCCCTACGCCCTCACCGAGGGCGCGCGGATGCACTGCGCGACCATTGCTTCCAACGTCGGCGGCGTGCCGTACCTCATCGAAAACGGCGTCACGGGCCTGCTTTTCGAGCCGCGCGACGACAAAACGCTGGCCGCGCACATCGCGCGCTTGGCTGAAAATGGGCCCCTCCGCCGGCAGCTGGCCGAAAGCCTCTATGAGCGCGCGTCCGAAAAGTTTTCCATTGACGCCACCATCACCCACCAGCTGGAGATCTACCAAACCATTCTCCGCCGCGCCCGCGCGCCCAAACAAAAGCGTGCCGGCGTGCTCATCTGCGGCGCCTACGGCAAGGGCAACGCCGGCGACGATGCCATTTTAAAAGCCATTCTCCGCCAGCTGCGCTCCATCAACACCGATATGCCCATTTACGTCCTGTCGCACGATCCCATGCAGACCCGCCTGCGCTATCACGTCGGCGCGGTCCATGCCTTTGACCCGTTCGCGTTCCTGCCGCTCATGTGCCGGGTCAAGCTCTACATCAGCGGCGGCGGCAGCCTCATCCAGAACCAGACCAGCACGCGCTCGCTGCTGTACTATCTCGCCAGCATCCGCATGGCCAAATTTGCCGGCTGCCGCGTGCTCATGTACGGCTGCGGCATCGGCCCGGTCACGGGCAGCTACTGCCGTAAACAGGCTGCCCGCGTCATTGACCGCTGCGTCGACGCCATCACCTTGCGAGAGGACCTCTCCGCGAAGGAGCTTGCCAGCATGGGCGTCACGCACCCCAAAGTCTATGTCACCGCCGACCCCGCGCTCCTGCTTGCCCCGGGCAGCCCGGCGGCTGTCGACAGCTACCTGCTCGCAAACGGCCTCGACCCGGCAGGGCAGTACGCCCTTTTTGTGCTCCGCCCGTGGCAGGGCTTTGATGAAAAGAGCCCTGCGCTCGTAGATGCTGCAACTTATGTAAACCAAAAATACGGCCTCACCCCTGTGTTCTTCGCCCTCGAGCCGGAGCGCGACCTGCCGCCCTCGCACCGCGTGGCCGTACAGCTCCCGTGCTCGTATCACATTCTGTCCGCTCCGCAAAACGAGCAGTATATCATCGGCATGATGCAGAAAATGCGCGTTGTCGTGTCCATGCGCCTGCACACGCTCATCTTCGCGTCCAGTGTCGGCGCGCCGCTCGTCGCCCTGTCCTATGACCCAAAGGTCACCGGCTTTATGCGCTACATCGGTCAGAAGCACTGCATCGACTTTGCGGACGTCACCGCAGAAGATCTCTGCCGTGAGATCGACGCCGCCATCACCCAGCCGGAGGCCTACAGCGTTACCCATCTGCACGCGCTGGCGCAGGAAAACGCCGCCGTCGCGCAAAAACTCCTGGAGGAATGACCATGAAACAGATCGTCTGCCTCGCCACCTCGCCGTGGTATCCCATCCCCACCCGCAAGCAGCAGGTCATGAGCCGCCTGCCGGATGCCGAGATCCTCTACTTTGACCCGGCTGTCAGCCTCATCGCGCCCTTCAAAGACAGATCCGCGTGGAAGCACTTGACGAAATATCATAAAAAAGGGGAGCAGCCGCAGCCGAATATCACAGTCTACAGTCTCCCGCCCGTCCTGCCGTTTTTCTATAAAAGCCGCTTCATCAACAAGCTCAACCAGCGCCGCGCCGCGGCCTTCATCCGCAAAAAAATGCAGCAGCACGGCTTCACCGATCCGCTTCTCTGGGTCTATTCGCCCGTCTGCTGTGACGTGGTGGACAAGCTCCCACACAGCGCCCTTGTCTACGACTGTGTTGACCGTCACTCCGCCTACGGCGGCCTCATGGACCCCGGCCTCGTAGACGCCATGGAGCTGGAGCTCACAAAAAAGTGCGACCATGTTTTCGCCACGGCCCAGCCTCTGGCCGAGCGCCTCGCGGCAGTCAACGAACACACCACCTTCATCCCCAACGGCGCCAACTATGACCGTTTCGTACAGGCTGCTGAAAAGCAGCCCCTGCCGGAGGACTTGAAGGACATCCCGCATCCGCTGTTCGGCTTTGTCGGCGCGCTCCAGCCCTGTGTGGAATACGGCTTCGTCGAAGCCGCCGCCGCTGCGCACCCCGATTGGAGTTTTGTGTTCATCGGCGGCGAAAAGCCGGGCGCAAAACTCGATGCGCTCCGCACGCTTCCAAACGTCCATTTCCTCGGCCTCAAGCCCAACGAGCAGCTGCCGCAGTATCTGGCCCACTTTGACGCGTGCCTCAACCTTTTCTCCGACTGCGCGCTCAGCCGCGATGTGAGTCCTCTTAAATTCTACGAATACCTTGCCACCGGCCGCCCCATCGTGTCTACCATGCAGCCGGAGCAGGTGCTCCAATATGCCCCGCTCATCCAGATCGCGGCCAACGCCGCCGATTTCTCCGTCAAATGTGCCGAGAGCCTTCTCGACGATCTGCCCGAGCGCCGCGCCGTGCGCATGGAGGCTGGCCGCGCCTGCTCGTGGGATGCCCGCGTGGAGCAGATGTGCAGCATCCTCCGCGAGGAGGGGCTATACTAAGCCGCGCCATCCGGCATATACTAGGGCAACACCGTACAATTCGGCAAGCAGCTTCGGCGAGAGATTTTTCGCCAAGTCGAGGTTTGAAAAGCGCTGGAATACTGTATGTATTTCAAACCTTTCAAACCGCAGGATCGGCGGAAAAGATCCGCTGAAGCGTGCCGGCGCAATGATGCGGCGTTGCCCTGGACCAAAGCGTCATGCTCCGGCCCGCGCCGGGGCATGATTTTTTTCACACCGTTTCTTTCCTTTTCCAGCAGAGTGTGCTACAATGTAAAAAACTATCCACCCGGAGGCGTTTATGACTCTTGATCGGGAATTTGCCGCAGACCTGCGCGCCGCGTGCCCCGGCCTGCGCGTGCTGGAACAGGAACCGTTGGCGCAGCACACGTCGTTCCGCATCGGCGGCCCGGCAGCCTGCATGGCCTTTCCAAAAGACCTCTCGGCGCTCTCCACGCTCCTGACGTTTTGCCGCGCGCGGAACATCACCACGCGTCTGCTCGGCGCTGGTACCAACGTTCTTGCACCGGATGACGGCCTTGATGCGCTCGTCATCTGTACCAAAGACGCCCTCACGGGTCTTGCGCTGCATGGCAGCACCATCACCGCCATGGCCGGCCAGACGTTGGCACAGACGGCTGTTTTCGCGCGCGACCATGGCCTTGCCGGCCTCGAGTTTGCCCACGGCATCCCCGGCACGGTCGGCGGCGGCGTGTTCATGAATGCCGGCGCCTACGGCGGGGAGCTGTCGCAGGTCTGTGCCCGCGTCACCGTCATGCTGCCTGACGGCACGCTCCGCGATTACACGCCGCCGGAGGCTGCCTTCGGCTACCGCACCAGCGTGTTCCAGCAAATGCCCTGCATCATCGTCCGCGCGGAGTTTGCCCTCGCACCCGACGATCCCGCCGCCATCCGCGCGCGGATGCAGGAGCTGCTGCAAAAGCGCCGTGCCAGCCAGCCGCTGGAATATCCGTCTGCCGGCAGCGCCTTCAAGCGCCCGCAGGGCGGCTATGCCGCCGCGCTCATTGACCAGGCGGGCCTGCGCGGCCACCGCGTTGGGAACGCCGCCGTTGCCGAAAAGCACGCCGGCTTCATCATAAATCTCGGCGGCGCCACGGCGCAGGATGTCCGTGCGCTGCTTTCAGAAGTTCAGTCTGCCGTTGAAAAAGCCTCCGGCATCCGCCTTGCGCCGGAGCTCCGCATCTGGTAAAAGGGGGAGTACCTGTGCAGTTCATCATCGTATCCGGCCTGTCCGGTGCCGGCAAAAGTAAAGCCGCCGCCATTCTGGAAGACCTCGGCTTCTACTGCGTCGATAATATGCCTGCGGAAATGATCCCGCAGTTCGCACAGCTGTGTCTGGCTACCAAGGGCCGCTATGAAAAGGTCGCCTTAGTTACTGATGTGCGCGGCAGCCTCACATTCGACACGCTGTTCCGCGCCCTCGACGCGCTGGATGAAATGAAGCTGCAATATTCCATCCTGTTTATGGAGGCCAGCACCGAAGTGCTCATCAAGCGCTTTAAGGAAACGCGTCGCCTGCACCCGCTCATGCGCGACGGCACGCCGCTTTTGCAGGCCGTTGAGCGCGAACGCGCCCTGCTGGAACCCATCCGCACCCGCGCCGGCGTTGTCATCGACACATCCACGCTCTCCACCG
>CAKTXB010000065.1 GCA_934630555.1 uncultured Oscillospiraceae bacterium | reverse complement strand
CGGGCGACGAGATCATCAGCGGCTGTATTGATATGTCCGGTGTGCTAAAGGTACGCACGACCAAGGTATTCGGCGAATCCACGGTGTCGAAGATCCTGGATCTGGTGGAGAATGCGAGTTCCCGGAAATCGCGGTCGGAAGCATTTATCTCCCGCTTCGCCAGGATCTACACGCCGGCGGTTTGTATTGCAGCTGCAGCACTGGCTGTGATCGTGCCGCTGGTGCGGCTCGCGGTCGGACTTCCTGCTGCGTGGGTGGACTGGATCTACCGCGCGCTGACATTCCTGGTCGTCAGCTGCCCGTGCGCGCTGGTCATCAGCATTCCGCTGAGTTTCTTTGCGGGCATTGGCGGCGCAAGCAAGGAAGGCATCCTTATCAAGGGCTCCAACTATCTCGAAGCGCTGTCTGATGCTAAGATCGTGGTGTTTGACAAGACCGGTACGCTCACGCAGGGGGTATTTGAAGTCACTGCGGTGCATCACAGCCCGTATGAAGCACAGCAGCTGCTGGAGTTCGCGGCACTGGCTGAGTGCGCCTCGTCACATCCCATCAGCCGCAGCCTGCAAAAAGCTTATGGCAAGGAAATTGACCGCAGTCGCGTGACGGATATTGAGGAGATCAGCGGTCATGGCATCACGGCCACGGTCGATGGCCACAAGGTGGCCGCAGGCAACAGCAAGCTCATGCAGCAGTTGGGTGTGGAATATTGTGACTGTCACAGCGTAGGCACCATCATCCACATGGCTGTGGACGGCCAGTATGCGGGCCATATTGTGATTTCGGATGTCGTAAAACCGCATTCTAAGGAAGCCATTGCGCAGCTGAAAAAGAGCGGTGTGCAGAAAACCGTCATGCTGACGGGCGATGTGAAGCGCGTGGCCGACAGCGTGGCTGCAAAGCTTGGCGTGGATGAGGTGCGCAGCGAGCTGCTGCCGGGTGACAAGGTGACAGAGGTGGAGAAGCTGCTGGCAGCCAAGGGCAAGCATGAGCAGCTGGCCTTTGTGGGCGACGGGATCAACGATGCGCCGGTGCTTACACGAGCGGACATCGGCATTGCCATGGGCGCTATGGGCAGTGACGCGGCCATTGAGGCGGCGGACGTGGTGCTGATGGATGACGACCCGCTGCAGATCGCAAAGGCGATCAAAATCTCGCGCAAATGCATTGGTATTGTGAAGCAGAACATCGTGTTTTCACTCATTGTGAAATTCGCGTGCCTGCTGCTGACGGCGATCGGTGTCACAAATATGTGGGCGGCTATCTTTGCCGATGTTGGCGTCATGGTATTGGCCGTGCTCAATGCCATTCGGGCACTGAAATACTGAGTTGGCGAAGAACACACAGGGCCTCGGGCTGCTTTGCAGCCCGAGGCTTTGTGCATTCTATGGTTCGCGCGGCGCGACGAGCGGCCACTGGCGGCGATAGTCCTGCGGCGTAAGGCCTTCCTGATTTTTAAACTGGTGGGTAAAATAGCTGAGATTTTCAATGCCGACTGTGTGTGCGATCTCACTGATGGTCATTTGCGTGGTACGCATGAGTTCCTTGGCACGCGTCAGGCGCAGGTGAATGAGATATTCTGTGGGCGACTGACCGATGTAGCGCTTGAACTGCTTTTGCAGGTAATAGGGGTTCATATTGAACGTTGCACCAAGGTGCTCCAACGTGAGCTTTTCACGGCTGTGTTCTGTGAGATAGAGTCGGATGTCCTGAATATGCTGCGGCAGCGCACTGCCGCGGGCGGTGTGCAGCGGGGCGAGCACGCAGGTCGTAACGAGCTGTACCAGCAGACTGGCTGCCAGCAGATCGGCCTCCTGCTGCTTGCTGCCGGAGGTGTCGATGCGCAGCAGGGCTTGCATGAGCCCATAGGCTTCTGAGTCATGCGGCAGGGAAGCCACTGGCTCGCCGCCTGTGTTTTTGAGGAACTGTTCGTAGTAAAACTTTGCGCTGACCCCATGAAAATGCACCCAGAGCACGTGCCAGCCGGCGCTGTCCGGTGCGGTGCGGTAATCATGCCATTTGCGGCAGTCGATCCAGTAGAACTTTCCGGCCGGCACGGTGTAGCGTTGGCCACCGTAGCGCAGCGCGCCGCAGCCGGAAACCGTGATCTTGATGAGATAGGATCCAAAGCCCTCGCGCGTGGTAAAGTAGCGTGCCCCAGCGTAAAAATCGCCGGCTTCCTGCATATATAAAAGCGAAGCTTTACTGGCCGCCGTGGCGGAGCAGATGTTCCAGCGCGTTTCAGGTCCAAGATCAAGTCCGTATTGCAGCTTCAGTTCCATATCCGTCGCTCCAAAATGTCAAGATTGTGTTATAAGTCGTCAAGATTGGGCATTAACAAAGAAATGCTGTGATGTTATTATAGGAATGAAACCAACAGAATGCAACAGAATCCGGATATTTTTGTGAAATATGCAGGAAAACTGCGTAAAGCCCGGCAACACGCGTCTATTACAGCAAAAAACGTAAAATTGCAAGAAAATAGTATAAGCAGGAGGGCATTGGAATGATCAAAGGGTTCAAAATGAAGCTGTACCCCGGCCAGGAGGCCGAGTACGAAAAGCGCCACAACCAGCTCTGGCCGGAAATGAAGTACATGATCCACGATCATGGCGGAAAAAACTACTCCATCTTCCTCGACCGCGAAACGCTAACGCTGTTTGGCTATATTGAGATCGAGAACGAGGCGCTTTGGGCCAAGGGCGCAGACACGGCGATCAATCGTAAATGGTGGGATTTTATGGCCGACATTATGGATACAAACCCCGATAACAGCCCCGTGTGCATTGACCTGCACCCGGTGTTCCATCTGGACTGAGGAGGATACAACAATATGATCGATTCCCTGAATTACGGCAAGAATCTTTCGGACGAGCAGATCCTGCGCGCCTATGACGAAGCAAAGGCAGCCTATGCCGCTGTTGGCGTAGACGTGGACGCAGCCATTGCGCGCACGGATGCTATTCCGGTTTCCATGCATTGCTGGCAGGGCGATGATGTCATCGGCTTTGACGGCACAGACACGTTGTCCGGCGGCATTCAGACGACCGGCAACTATCCCGGCCGCGCCCGGACTCAGGATGAGCTGCGCGGGGACATTGCGTTTGCAAAATCGCTCATTCCTGGCGCAACGAAGCTGAATCTGCACGCCAGCTACGCGGAAAAGAACGGTAAGGTCATCGACCGTGACGCCTACACCATCGAGCAGTTCCAGAACTGGGTCGATTTTGCCAAGCAGCAGGGCATGGGTCTGGACTTTAACCCGACGTATTTCTCGCACCCGAAGATGGATGGCGATTTTTCGCTTTCCAGCCTGAACGCCGATACACGGAAATTCTGGATCGAGCACGGCAAGCGCTGCCGCGAGATCGGTCTGGAATTTGCAAAGCAGCTCGGCCAGCCGTGCGCCATCAACTTCTGGATGCCGGACGGTTACAAGGACACATGCGCGGATACAAAGCTGCACCGCGACCTTATGACGCAGTCGCTCGATGAGATCTTTGCCGAGGACATTGACCGCAAGCTCGTGCCGTGCGGCCTGGAGAGCAAGCTCTTCGGCGTGGGCGTGGAAAGCTATACTGTGGCCAGCCATGAATATTCCTATGGCTACGCGGTGAAGAATAGCCTGCTGTATACGCTGGACGCCGGTCATTTCCATCCGACCGAGGTCATCAGCGCGAAGATCTCGGCCTGCCTGCAATTTTTGGATAATCTTATTCTGCATGTGTCGCGCGGCGTCCGCTGGGATTCTGACCACGTGATCACTTGGGATGACGAGCTGCAGCGGATCATGGACGAGATCATCTGGAACGATTTTGAGAGCAGAATGTTTATTGCGCTGGATTATTTCGATGCCTCCATCAACCGCGTGGCGTGCTGGGGCATCGGTATGCGCAACGCGCGCAAGGCGCTGCTGCAGGCGTGCTTGGCACCGGCACTCATCCGCGAGGCAGAGCACAAGGGCGACCTCACGGCCCGGCTGGCGCTGATGGAAGAACGCAAAACACTGCCGTTTGGCGCGGTCTGGAATTATTACTGCCTGAAGGCCGGCGTGCCGGTGGGCACGGCGTGGCTGGAGAAGGTCCGTACGTATGAGAAGGATGTTCTAAGCAAGCGCTGAGTGCGGTTACAATGGAACAAACGGCCAGCCGCCGGAGCGCGGCTGGCCTTTTACCGAAGGAGGAATTTGGAATGATCGAATTTGTGGAAAAGAACCGCGCCGATTTGGAGGCGTTTACGCAGATGTCCGGCACAGCCGGTGCACGCTGCGACTATGTGCAGGGCGGCGGAGGCAACACCTCTGTCAAGCTGGCGGATGGCCTGATGGCCATTAAGGCCTCCGGCTACTGCCTGTCCGACATTACACCAGAGAGCGGCTATGCAGTGCTGGACTATGAAGCGCTGCGGAAGTTCTATTATGGCAACGAGCCGGCACAGTTGGAGGATGTGGAAAAACAAGGATCGACCTGCGCCAAGGAGAATACAAAAACCATTGATGGTCTGGCATCCGTGCGGCCTTCTGTGGAAGCCGGCTTCCATTCCATTCTGGATAAATTTGTGTGCCATACGCACGCCGTGTATGCAAACCTTGCTACGTGTGCCACGAACTGCCGCGAGATCGCGGCGGCGGCCTTTGCAGGCGCAGATTACAGCTGGGGCTGGGTCCCCTATACCGACCCGGGCGCGAATCTGACATTTGCCATCCGCAACGAATTGGCGCGCGTGGAAAAAGAAACCGGCAAACGTCCGGCAGTGATCCTGATGCAGAACCATGGCATCATTGCCCATGCGGACGACGCAGGGGCGTGCCTGAAGATCCACGCCGACGCGAATGCGCGCTTGGCAGCGCAGTACGGCTTGAGCGGCGACTCGTTCCCGGCAGTTTCCGTGCGCGAGGTCGAGCCGGGGTTGTTTGCTGCTGATACGCCGTATCTCAAAACAGCGCTGGCCTCCGGCAAGTATGATTATAAGACGCTGATCGAAAAACCGCTGTACCCGGATCAGATGGTGTTCCTCATTGGCACGCTGTTTGAAAATAAGACGCAGCTGGAAGAAAATGAAGCATCCGTAGACTTTTCTACTGGTGCGCTGCTGCTGCGTATGGGCCAGAAGAAGGCGCAGGTCATCACCGAAACGCTGACAGCGGTGCTGTTCATTATGGACGCCATCGCGGCGCATGGCGGTACAGTCAGCACGATGGGGGAGGCTGCCAAGCACTTCATTGCCAACTGGGAAAGTGAAAAATACAGAAAGTCGCTGGCTGGTAAGGGCAAGGCGTAAAGCCATGCACACCGTCCGTTCTTTTGGGAGAACGGACGGTTTTCCTTTTGTTTTGACGCGTTGTATGTTACAATAGAAAAAACAATGAAAGAGGAAACGGACATGAAGCGGTTGACAGAGCATATTTATCTGCTGCACGGCAGCGTGCAGGCGGGCATTCTGGTGGATGGCTGTCATGCGGCGCTCATTGATGCGCCGGAGCTGCCGGAGGGGGATATTCCGCAGGTATTGCGCGCGCTTGGTGTGACGGATGTGGAATGTGTCTATCTCACGCAGCACCGCCGCGCCTATTGCGGTGGACTGGCGCAGTGGACGGGAGAACGGCCTATGATCTATGCCGCAAGACCGGAAGCTGAGCTGCTGGCACATGCGTCAGACGTCTGGATGCGCGGGGAAGGGAAGTATCACCGATATGAAACGATCCCGGACTGCTACAGTCCGCTGCAAAGCATTGCGGCAGATGGCAATGTGCAGAACGGCGCGGCGTTTACGTGGCACGGCCTGCGCATCATGCCCATTGTGTTTGGCGCACTGTCACATGGCGATTGCGCCTATGTGGTGACGGACGGTGAACAGCGCGTGCTGTTTGCAGGCGGCCTTGCTATGGCAGAGGGCACGATACATGACGTATGGAGCCTGCAAAAGGCATTACCGAACATGATGGGGTACCACGGCTTTCTTGGAGGTTTGCCAGACTGGGTGCGCGGCATGGAGCGCGTGCGCACGCTGAAGCCAACGCTGCTTGTAGGCAGCTACGGCGGCGTGAGCGATGCACCGGCTGCAGTGCTGGATACGCTGGAACGGCGGCTGCTGGACTACGCGGACGCTTACAGTCAGATCAGCGCCGTGCATCACTATTTTCCGCAGGAGGTGCAGGACGGCTTTCACAAACCGCTTGGCCTGTCGGCGCTGCCGACGCCTGCGCCGACCGAGTCAACGCCATCCTGGCTGCGGCGCATTGGGGAAACGACGTCGTATCTGCTGCGCAGCGAGAGCGGCCATGCGATTTTGATCGACGCCGGCGATCTGGAGGCCGTTCAGACGGTACAGACGCTGCTGGAACGCGGCGAAGTGACGGCGCTGGACGCGTGCTGGATCACACACGCGCATGACGACCATTTGAACGCACTGTGGGCGCTGACAAGCTACTTAAAGTGCGAGGTGCTGACGACCGCTGCCGTAGCGGAGGTCTGCTGTCAGCCCTCGGCGTGGTTTTTACCGGCGCTGCCGGACAGCAATCTCAAATGTCGGGTGCTGCCGGATGGGTACTCGTGGAAGTGGCAGGAATTTACGCTCACGGCGCTGCATCTTCCAGGGCAGTGCGTCTATCACGCTGGTCTGATCGTGCAGCGCGGAGAAGATAAACTCCTGCTCTGCGGCGACAGCTTTGCACCTACGGGTCTGGATGATTATTGCGCGGAAAACCGCAATCTTCCCGGCGCAGGGCGCGGCTATGCGCGTTGCGTTGATTTGCTGGAGCGCTATGGTGTGACGCGGCTCATCAATGAGCACCAGACGGAGGCATTTTGCTATGACGCGGCCTATCTGGAACATTTGCGGCGGGGGATGGCACGGCGAGAGCGCTGCCTTGCTGCGCTACTGCCAGACGATATTGGACTGGGCACTGATAAGCAGTGGCTGCGTGCCTGGCCCATGGAACAGACGGTGCTCCGCGGCGAACCGCTGCAGCTGCACTTGCAGTTGACGGGGCATGGCAGACATGAGATCCAGGTCCGTCCACGTCTGCCATGGAAAAAGGAACCCGTTCCGGCGCTTACAGCGCGGACGATGGGTCTCACGAGTGGTACGGTCACAGAGGGCGGCGATGTGCCGCGGGATATGTGGCTGCGTGTCGACTGCGGTGCGGCACCGCAGCCAGGCAGATATGTCATCGGCTTTGACACGTGGCTTGACGGTGCATATCTCGGCACGCAGACCATCCTGCAGCTGAAAGTTCTATAACACCGAAACCGGCCGTGCGCTTAAGCGCCCGGCCGGTTTGTGCAGAGAATCATTTTTTTGCACCACGCGCCGCGATCAACTGTAAAGCCCTGTGCATCCTGAAAAACTGCCATGCAGATGAAAAATGTCTGCATGGCGGTTTTACATTATTTGCCGATCATGACAGCCTTGACAGCCGTATCATGGTCATTCAGGAAGGCGTGCAGGCCCTCCGGCGTTTTTTCCAGCGGGAAGCGGTGCGTGATGAGCTTTTTCACATTCACAATGCCTGCGTGCATGAGGTCGAAGCAATGCGGGAAATACAGCGCCGGGATGGCGTTGGATGCGCGGATCTGGAGCTTGTTCAGATGCACGACGTTCGAGTCAAAGCTCACGATCGCGTCCGGACCGTAGCTGATGCCAAGGAAAGCGACAATGCCGCCCACGGCACACAGCTTTGTAGCCAGGTCAATGGTCTTGGGAGGCGTGGTGACGAGCACCCGATCAACACCGCCGCGCGGGAAGGGGAACTTCGTGAGATCCTCCTTGTCAGAGAACAAAATCTCGTCAGCACCATATTCCAGCGCCAGCTTGGCCTTTTCAGCATTATGCGCGTGCTCTACGGCATAGATTTTCCGCGCGCCGGAGGCTTTGGCCATCTGCATGGCCATCAGGCCGATCGCGCCGCAGCCCATGACGACCACGTCATTGCCGAGCTTGATGTCAGCCGTCAGCACCAGATCGGCGGCAACGCCCATAGGCTCTGCAAAGCAGGCCTCCTCGTCGGGAATACCGTCAAATTTATAGCAGAGGACAGCAGGCACGATCGTGCGCTCTGCAAAGCCCATTGCCGTGTGCGGCATGTCCATGTAGCTCGGACCCTTGGTGTTCAGGTCTGGGCGGCCATTCTGTGCAACTTCGGACAGCGGATCGAATGTGGACGTTTCAATGACAACGCGGTCGCCGACCTGAACGTTTTTAACGCCCGGGCCAAGTGTTTCCACAACACCCGCAAATTCATGGCCGAATGGCTGCCAGTCGTCGGCGGCATAGCTGGCCAGAATTTTGTCATGGCCGCAGAAGCCGCACGCCTTGACGCGGACGACGACTTCACCTTCACCTGGTTCCCGCAGCGTGACGTCACGCACTTCAAATTCGTTGTGTGCTTTCAGATAAACTGCTTTCATGGTAGACCCTCCACAGACAGCCGTGTTCAGCGGGCTGCCGGATATTCGTTGCAGAGCAGGCGATAGGGCGCCTCGTCCTCTTCAATTTTCGGGAAGCGGCCCGACGGGGGATTGAAGCGGTTGTCGGTGTTGTCGTCATTGCACTGACTGACTTCCCCGAGCAGAACAGGGCCAGTGCCCGGTTCGACGTTGAAGTCGTGGTACATCCGCTGCTGGACGAAAATGCTCTCGCCCGGCGTCAGGCGGATCTGCGTGCCGGCCGGTACGGTGAAGCAGCGGCCGTCACAGTGGACGGTAACGTCGGATTCATAGTCGATCTCTTCATTCGGCAGGCTGTTGTATACCCGGATGAGCACATTGCCGCCGCCGCGGTTGATGATGTCCTCGGTCTTGTACCAGTGGAAATGGTTCAGCGCATGCTGGCCTTCACGCAGGTACAGCAGTTTTTCCGCATAGACCTTCGGATATTTGTCAGCCATTTTGCGGTTGCCGTTGCGAATGGTGATGAGCGAAAAGCCGGTATGCTCAAAATCACCCATGCCAAAGTCCGTGA
>CAKTXB010000064.1 GCA_934630555.1 uncultured Oscillospiraceae bacterium | reverse complement strand
TGGTATGGCGGCCGCGGCCCAGCTTTTGGGATACCTCGCCAACGCTCAGGTGCAGTTCCGGCAGGAGGGCATTGAGCACGCTGCTTTTGCCCACGCCGGAGTTGCCGGTGAACACGGCACATTTGCCGGTGATCTGCGCACGCAGCGCCTCGATGCCCTCGCCGGTGGCGGCACTGGTCGTGACAGTCGGATAGCCGGCCCGCTCGTAAATCTCCGCCAGCGGCGCGGCGGGGGCAAGGTCATCCTTGTTCACGCACACGAGGCAGGGTACATTCTGCCGCGCGGCAATGGCGAGGATGCGGTCAATGAGAAACGGCTCCGTCTGCGGAATGGCACAGGAGGCCAGCACGACCAGCACATCTATGTTTGCGACTGCCGGGCGGAGAAACGCGTTGCGGCGCGGCAGGATCGCTTCGACCGTACCTTGACTCCCCTGCCGTGTCAGCTCCACGCGGTCACCGACAAGGGGCGACTGGCCATCTTTGCGAAAACGGCCGCGGGCCCGGCATTCAGCGATGCCGGCGTCTGTTTGTACATAGTAAAACCCGCTCAGGGCTTTGATGATCCGTCCTGTTTCCATCGCTTACCCAAATTCCACAGTCTTGCGCAGTACCTGTTTGTTGTCAACGTACGCTTCCACGACCTGGGTGCCGACGCCCTCGATCGCAACGCGGATCTTGCCGCCGGATACGTCGTGCATATCGACCTCGAACGGGTCAAGGGCCAATTCGCCGTCGAGATAGATCTCTACGGTGTGGGTGTCATCATCGTCCGGCATAGGCACTTCAATGACTTCGCTATAGACAGTGGAGCTTGGTGTGACAATGAGGCAGATCATGTCAGAATAGACAAACTGCGTCGATTCGCCAAGCGTATTGACAATTTTGCAGAAGTAATAGAATGTGCCGGATTCGTTGGCGGTGACGCCGATCTCGGCGTTATCGCCGCTGCGCACGAACAACTCCCCGTCATCGGTACTGCCAGTGCGGGAAACATACCATGCGTAGGTCAGCGTGCCGCCATCGGAAACTTCGGCGTCTACAAACAGCTGCACGGTGTCGCCCTGTTGGGCAGTCTGGTCACCGCTCTGGCGCAGGATGGTCGGCGTTTCCGCTTCCTCCGGCCCACGGGATACCTGAAGATTGATGATGGTGTCTTTTTTGACCTTGCTGTCCGGTTCGGAGCTCTGGAAAATGACGGTGCCCTCCGGGGCATCGCTGTCAACGCTGAGCACGTTGCCGCGGCGCAGGCCAACAGCGTCGATCTGTTCCAGCGCCTGCTCAATATCCAAGCCAACCAGTGTGGGAACCGGCACAAGCTCGGCTGCGTTGCCCTGACTGACCACGAGCGTGACAGTCTGGCCTTCGGTCAGCGTGACGCCCGCAGCCGGAACGGTTTCAATGATGTGGCCAACGGTGTATACCTCACTGGACTGATAGGTGACATCCAGCACCACGCTGACCGGCAGGCCGTTCAGAGCCACCTGCGCCTCCTGCAGCGACTGATTGATGAGGTTTGGCATGGCGTTGCTGGCTGCGCCGGTGGACACCGACAGCTTGATGGTCGTGCCGACCTTGGCATTGCGGCCGCCCTCCGGCGACTGGTCGAAAATCATGCCGGCGGGGCTGTCGTTACCGGCCTGCACGACGTCGAATTTGAAGTTTGTATACTGCGTCAGCGCGTCCGCGTCGTAGTAGGTGCCAACGAGGTTCGGAACCGTATCCTCCGCTGTGCGGGAAAACAGGTCGGAGAGGAAGAACTGATACAGGAACACGCCGATGGCAACAAACGCCAGCACAATGCACACTGTGCCCGCAATGACAGCGGCGCGCGTGCGTTTTTTTTCGCGGTGCGTCTGCTCCGGCGACAGGCCGGTACGGCCGCTCTCACGCGCCACGGCGCGCTGTGCGGCAGATCGCTCCAGAATCTTATCCGAAAGGCGCTGCGCCTCAGACTCGGCTGCCGGGGTCGCTGCTGCCGCGCCCGGGATCCAGTTCGGGTCACGGCGGAAGTCCTCCATATCGGCCAGCATGGCGGTGGCGCTTTCATAGCGCGCGTCAAGATCCGCCTCCATGGCGTGCATGACAATGGCTTCCAGCCCGGCAGGAACGGCGGGATTGAGCGTATGCAGGGGCGCGGGCGTGGCATTGATGTGCTGGATGGCCACAGAAACCGGTGTATCACCGTCAAACGGCGGGCGGCCCGCCAGCATTTCATACATGACAACGCCCAGTGAATAGAGATCGGAGCGCGCGTCCACATGCGCGCCTTTGGCCTGCTCGGGCGAAATATAGTGGACCGAGCCCAGTGCCTCGCGTGTGAGCGTGTTCTGTGCGGACGAGATCTGCGCAATGCCGAAGTCGGCGACCTTGACGCTGCCGTCCTTGAGGATCATGATGTTGTGGGGCTTGATGTCGCGGTGAATGATGCCGCGGCTGTGGGCGTGCTCAAGGGCTTTTGCGATCTGCGTTGCAAAATGGAGCGCCTCACGCCAGCTGAGCTGGCCCTTCTGCTCCATATACTGCTTGAGCGTGATGCCCTCGATGAGTTCCATGACGATGTAGTCGATATTGTCGGAGTGCGACACATCGTAGACGCTCACAATATTCGGATGCGAGAGCATGGCAACGGCCTGCGATTCTGCGTGGAAGCGGCGGCGGAACTCTTCGTCCTGCGACAGCTCTTCCTTGAGAATTTTGATGGCCACGAGCCGGTTGAGCCGGTTGCAGCGAGCTTTATAGACATATGCCATGCCGCCTGTGCCGATCAGCTCCAGGATCTCATAGCGGTTATCCAACAGCATTCCTATGTAATGGTCCATAAGATGTTGCTCCTTCCTGTTCTGCTCAGAACGACGCCAGCACGAGCGTGACGTTATCCGGCGCGCCGCGGTGCTTGGCAATGCGCATCAGGCGCTCGCAGCAGTCGCTCCGGCGCATCCCGTGCGCCACTTCAAACAGCATTTCCTGATCGGCCATCTCGTTGGAGAGGCCGTCTGAGCACAAAAGCAGACAGTCATTTTTATTCAGTGTCTGCGTGTAAACATCGCCCTCTACCGCAGGCTCTGTGCCCACAGCGCGGGTGATGAGATTTTTTCCCGGGAAATTTTTGGCCTGCTCTGGCATCAGCTCTCCACGCTGCACCATCATTTCCACAAGCGAATGATCGCGCGTGATCTGACGGACGCCCTCGGCGGAGAAATGATAGGCGCGGCTGTCGCCCACGTTGAGAAGACAGGCCGTGTTTTTAACGACATAGGCTGCCACGAGCGTGGTACCCATGCCGGCAAATTCCGTGCCGGCCTGCGACTGCTCATAGACCGCGCGGTTGGCAAGCTCCAGCGCCGTGCGGAGCATGGCGACGATCTTTTCCGGCGTGGACGCGCTTTTCTGACTGCGCTGCACCTCGGCAGAAAATGCCTCTGCCGCGAGGGCGCTGGCCACGTTGCCGGCCTTGGCGCCGCCCATGCCGTCACAGACAAGCAGCAGCGCACGGTCATGGCCGAACGTGAGCGTTTTATACGCATCCTGATTCTGTTCCCGGAGATTGCCGGGGTCGGTCAATGCCCAGATCTGCATTTGCCTGCCTCCTCTGCTTTTTCGTATTGCCGGCGCAGCTGGCCGCACGAGGCGTCAATATCGCTGCCAAGCGTGCGGCGCACGGTGGCAGTAACGCCGTGCTGCTGCAAAATTTCCTGAAAACGCGCTATGGCCGCGTGGGTAGAGGTGCGCAGCCCCGTTTCCTCCACGGTGTTGAGCGGGATCAGATTCACGTGCGCGGCCATGCCCTGTAGTTTTTTAGCCAGCAGCCGCGCCTGCTGCTCGGAGTCGCTCACGCCGCGGATCATGGTGTATTCAAATGACACGCGGCGGCCGGTCTTTTCAAAATAATCCCGACAGGCGGCCAGAAGCGTATCAACGCCCCAGCGGCGGTTGATGGGCATGATCTTGCTGCGCGACTCGTCGTCCGGCGAATGGAGCGACACAGAGAGCGTAAGCTGCAATTTTCGTTCGGCAAGCTGTGCGATCTTATCCACCAGTCCGCACGTGGACAGGCTGATGTGACGCATTCCGATGTTGAGCCCTTCGGGGCTGTTGACAAGTTCGAGAAACTGCATCACGGCGTCAAGGTTATCCAGCGGCTCCCCGATGCCCATGAGCACGATGTTCGAGATGGGCAGGCCGGATTCCTTTTGCGAGAAAATGACCTGATCCAGCAGCTCGGACGGCGCGAGGCGCCGCACGAGGCCGCCCAGTGTGGACGCGCAGAATTTGCAGCCCATGGGGCAGCCGACTTCGGACGAGATGCAGATGGTGTTGCCGTGGTGGTACTGCATGACCACAGACTCTACGCAGTTGCCGTCGGCCAGCTGCCAGAGGTATTTGACCGTGCCGTCTTTCTGTGAGCGCTGCGCGCGGGCAAGCTTGGGCACGGTGATGGTATACAGGCTGTCCAGCTTTTCGCGCAGCGGCTTGGAGAGGTTCGTCATCTCGTCAAACGACTCTGCACCGCGGTGCAGCCAAGTGTATACCTGTTTGGCGCGGAACGCAGGCTCTCCCAGTTCCCGGAACGCCGTCTGCATCTGCGCCAGCGTCATGGATTTCAGGTCCGTTTTCATGTGTGTTTCCTCATTTTACAGATAAAAAACCCGTCACAATCGTGAAGATGCGGCAGGAGCGTTATAAATCGCGGGTCTGCCGTGTGCAGTCCGGCGGGAAGATCGAGCGGTTCGGCCGTGAACTCCGGATGCGCCTGCAAAAATGCCTGCGCCACGGCTTCGTTTTCGCGCCGCAGGACAGTACACGTGCTGTAGAGCAGCACGCCGCCGGGTCTGACATAATGCTGGACATTTTCCAAGATCGCCCGCTGGATCTCCGGAAGACGGGCCGTCTGGGCGAGGTCTTTATAGCGTACGTCCGGCTTTTTGCGGATAACGCCGAGGCCGGAGCACGGCACATCGGCCATGACCACGTCCATTTGGCCGTTCCATTCCGGCCGCGCCTGCGCTGCGTTTTGCACCAGGGCGCACAGGTTCGTGATGCCGAGACGTTCCGCGCCCTTTTCAATGAGGGCGATCTTGTGTGGGTGAATATCACAGGACGTGATGCTTCCCGTGTTCTGCATCTGCATGGCCATGGCAAAGCTCTTGCCGCCCGGTGCGGCGCAGACATCCAGCACGTGCATTCCGGGCCGCGCGCCTGCGGAAAGCGCCGCGAGTTTGGCCGCCGCGTCCTGCACATAGACGCGTCCTTCGCGGAACGCAGCCAGCTGGGTCACATCGCCCGCGCCCTGCGCGAGCATACAGCCCGGCAGCCACGGGTGCGGCGTGAGCGTCACGCCGGCGTCCTGAAGCTCCTGCCACAGGGGTTCCGGCTGGGTTTTCAGGGGATCATATTGCAGCGTCATCGGTGCGGGCGCGTTGTCCGCTGCCAGAAACGCCTCCAGCTCCCCTGCCGGCAGGCTCGCCTGCAGCAGCGCGATGAGCGCGGCCGGGTGGCTGTATCGGCTCTGCAGATCGTCCGGCTGGCGCAGCGCGGCTTTCTGGCGCGACAGGGCGCGCAGCACGCCGTTTACAAGGCCGGAGGCGCGGCGCTCTGCAAAGCGCTTGCACTGCTCCACGGCCTCATTCACCGCCGCCGAGTCGGGCACGCGGTCCAAAAACAAGATCTGATACGCGCCAAGGCGCAGAATGTCGGCCACGATGGGCTGCACATCCTTGAGCTTGCCCGTGAGCACCTGCGCAAGGTAAAATTCCAGCAGCAGTTTGTTTTGCAGCACGCCGTAGCACAGCTGGCTGGCCAGTGCCGCGTCGCGCCGCTCCAGACGGTCCTGCGCGATGTATTCCTTGAGCGCACCGTCGGACCACGCGCCCTGCCGGCGCATGGCGATGAGCGCGCGCAGCGCCGTATCCCGTGCCCCGGCCATTACAGAGAAAGCGGGTGGCCGCGGAAATAGTCTGCCGCCGCCATGCGTTTTCCGCCCTGCGCCTGCAGCTGTGTCACGCGGAGCACCGCGCCCGCGCCGCAGGCTACGAGCAGGCCTTTCTTGTCAAGGCCAAGTACCGTACCGGGTGCACGATCGGTCGTCTGCTCTGTTTTTTCCACGCGGAAGATCTTGAAGGTCGTGCCGCCAAAGCACGCTGTGGCCACCGGCCACGGGATGAGGCCGCGCACCTGGTCGATGACCCACTGTGCCGGCTGTGTCCAGTCGATGGGAGAGAGAGATCTGTCAAGCATCGGCGCATAAGTCGCCTTTGATGCGTCCTGCGGGGTGCGCCGGGCTGTGCCGGCTTCAATGGCGCGCACGGTATCGCACGCGAGTGCGGCGGCAATGTCAGCCAGGCGCGCCATGAGCTCTTCAGAGGTCTCCATGGGGTCGATGGGCGTTTTGCGGATCTCGATCACGTCGCCCTCGTCCATACCGGCGGTGAGGTACATGGCGCTCACGCCGGTTTCGGCGCAGTGGTTCAGGATGGACCACTGCACCGGGCCTGCGCCGCGCAGCTGGGGCAGGATGCTGGCGTGCATATTGATGCAGCCGTATTTGGGAATGTCCAGCACGCGCTGCGGCAGAATTTTACCGTAGGCCACAACAACGATGAGCTCCGGCCGGAGGGCGCGCAGCTGCTCCACCGCGGCGTCGTCACGGAATGTTTCCGGCTGCACGACCGGCAGGCCGTTCGCCAGCGCGTATTCCTTCACCGGCGACTGGGTCAGCTTCATGCCCCGGTTTTTGGGCTGGTCGGGCTTGGTATACACCGCCGCGATGTCACACACGCCGCTTTCATGCAGCTTTTGCAGGCACACGCGCGCGATGTCGGGCGTGCCCATATATACGATCCTCATGCTTTCTCACCCTCAATTTCGACTTCGTAGTCCTCAGAATCTGCGGCCATTTCAGCCAGCTCCTCCGGGGTGAGCATCCGCTCGGCGATCTCGGTGTAGAGATGGCCGTCCAGATGGTCGAGCTCGTGGCAGAAGGCGCGGGCTGTCAGCTCTTCGCCTTCGTACTCATACCACTCGCCGGTGCGGTCCTGCGCGCGGACAACGACGTATTCCGGGCGTGTGACGATGCCGTATTCACCCGGTAGGCTGAGACAGCCCTCAAGGCCCGTCTGCTGCTCCTTGCTTTTTTTTACGATCTTCGGGTTCACCAGCTCCACGATCCCGTCGCCAGTGTCCACGACCACGACGCGGCGCAAAATGCCCACCTGCGGGGCGGCAAGGCCCACGCCGTTGGCGTGCACCATGGTCTCCTTCATGTCGTCAAGGAGCTGTGCCAGACGGTCATCAAACTTCACGACCGGGCGGCACTTTTTTGTCAGGACCGCGTCGCCCACGGTCACGATATTCCGCAATGCCATATTTCAAATATCCTCTCAATCGTAAGAATTTACATCCACAAAGGCGCTGACGCCGCGGTTTTTGGGGTCTTTTGCAAACTGCCGCAGCACATAGGCCAGCATCTGCCGCACGGCCTTTGTGTTTTTGCAGCACAGGCTCAGGCGGTAGCGATAGGTATAGTTCACGCGCGCCACGGGGGCCGGCGTTGGGCCGAACAGCTCGGCCTCCTGCCCGGTAAGGCCCATGCTTTTAAGGTTCATGGCCAGCGCCTGCCGCAGCGTCATGGCGCTGCGCAGCAGCTGGTCTTCATGCAGGCATGTGGCTGTGAGCGTGAAAATATCGCGCAGCGGCGGGAAGCCGCGCAGCTGGCGCAGCTGCATCTCCATGTCATAAAACGCATCGTAGTTCTGCTCTGCGGCCAGCCGCAGCACGGGGTGCTCCGGCGTCATGGTCTGGATGAGCGCCGTACCGGCGTTCTGGCCGCGTCCGGCGCGGCCCACGACCTGCGTCACGAGCGAAAATGTGGTCTCCGCCGCACGGAAGCTGCCAAAATACAGCGACAGGTCGGCGTCCAGCACGCCGACGAGCGTGACGTTTTCAAAATCCAGCCCCTTGGCCACCATCTGCGTGCCAAGAAGAATGGGGATCTTTTCGCGGGCAAATTTGGAAAGCAGCACCTCGTGGGTGTTTTCAGCCGACACGGTATCGGCGTCCATGCGCAGAACGCGCACATCCGGCAGCAGCGCGTGCAGCTCCTGCTCCACCTTCTGCGTGCCGCAGCCCACGGGCTTGAGATGGCCGCCGCACTGCGGACAGCGCTCCGGCACGGCCTGAGAATAGCCGCAGTAGTGGCACATGAGGCGCTCGTTGGCCGAGTGATACGTCAGATGCACACTGCACCGCGGGCAGCTTGGCGCTTCACCGCAGTCTGTGCAGACAAGGCAGCGGCTGTTGCCGCGGCGATTCAAAAACAAGATGGCCTGATGGCCGTCGGCTACCGTCTGCTGCAGGCGCTCGCGCAGCAGCACGCTCACGGCGCCGTCATTGCCCTGCCGCAGTTCCTGCTTCATGTCGGCTATCTCCACCTGCGGCAGCGCGCGGCCGTTATAGCGGGCGGGCAGGCGGTACAGAGAGTATAGCCCGGTCTGGGCGCGATACATACTCTCCACCGACGGCGTGGCGGAGCCGAGGAGCACGAGCGCGCCCTCCTGCGCGCCGCGGTAGAGTGCGACCTCGCGCGCGTGATAGCGCGGGGTGTTTTCGGATTTATAGGAATGCTCCTGCTCTTCATCGAGAATGAGCAGGCCCAGATGCTCTGTTGGGGCAAAAACTGCCGAGCGCGTGCCCACGACGATGTGGGCCTTGCCGCTTTGCACGCGGCGCCATTCGTCATAGCGCTCGCCCACGCGGAGGCTGCTGTGCAGCACGGCGACGTCATCGCCGAAATGCGCACGCAGGCGGTTTAAAAGCTGCGGCGTCAGCGCGATCTCCGGCACGAGCAAAATGGCGGACTTCCGGGCAGCGCGCGCCGCGTAGAGTAGTTTTATGTAAACCAGCGTTTTGCCGCTGCCGGTCACGCCGTACAGCAGCGCCGCGCCCGGCTTTTCCGTTTGCATCTGCGCGCACAGGCCGTCATAAGCTTCCTGCTGCGCGGCGCTGAGCGTCGGTTCCTCCACCGGAAGGACCGGCTGCTGCTGCGGGGCGCGGAAGATCTCACGCGAAAAAAGTTCTACCAGCGCCAGCTTCTCCAGCCGCCGGATGGTGGCCATGGACGCGCCGGTGAGATAGAGCACCTCGCGGCACGACGCGCTGCCCACGGTGCACAGCAGCTCCAAAAC
>CAKTXB010000063.1 GCA_934630555.1 uncultured Oscillospiraceae bacterium | reverse complement strand
CTGATTATAAGCTATATTTGTGATTACGTCAATTATATTTGCGTATTTCTACGTTTTACACAAAAACAGACAGGAATTATTGGGGAAACGCAAAAAATATCTTCTTGAAAGCAAATAATATTTGTGCTACACTGTTCGCAGAACAAATCTCAGGAGGGATATTCTGTGAAAGTGGAATCCATTCAGGCGGCAAGAGCCGCGTATGACATTGAAGCGCAGTGCATCCTCGAAATGAAAGATTACTTCGACGAGGACGCATTTGCAGCCGCCGTGGCGCTGCTTGCCAAAGCGCCGCGCATCGGCGCAGCCGGCTGCGGCCATTCGGGCATCATCTGCCAGCACTTTGCACACCTCATGTGCTGCATCGAGCGTCCGGCACGGTTCATCTCCCCTGCCGAAGCCGTCCACGGCGCGACGGGCTTTTTGCAGCAGGGCGACGTGATGGTCTTCGCCTCCCGCGGCGGCAAGACGAAGGAGCTGCTGCCCATCGTGGACATCTGCAAGGCCAAGGGCGTGCCGATCATCACAGTGACGGAAAATCTGGAGTCTCCCCTGGCGCAGGCGGCGGACGTTGTGCTCAGGCAGCACGTGAACCGCGAAACGGATAAATGGAACGCGCAGGGCACGACGTCCACGACGGCCCTCTGCATGATCTTCCACGCGCTGCAGGCAGCGCTGATCGAAGAAACCGGCTATCAGGCCGAGCAGTTCGCCCGCATCCATCCGGGCGGAGCCGTGGGTGAGCGGCTCAATCACAAATCACTTTAATTTGGAGGTCAAGCACAATGGAATTTAAGGTTTATCAGAAAGAGCTCGAGCTGCAGTCCCGCGGCTGGATCCCCACCTTCCACGATGTTTCCCGTGAGGTCATCGAGATCGTCAAGGAGTCCGGCATCAAGAACGGTACGGTCTGCATCGCGTCCCATCACACCACCTGCTCCGTTATGATCCAGGAATGCTCCCACGACATCGACTCATTCGATCTGGAATTTTTGCAGCACGATCTGCTCGACATCATGCGCAAAATGATCCCCGACTTTGCCGAGGAACATCAGTATCGCCACCCCGGTCCCATCCATACGCAGTTTGGCCGCTCTGTGGGCGAGCCGGGCGACTTCACCAGCATGAACACCGACGGCCACCTGCGCTCCGTCTTTTTCGGCCGCAGTGAGACCATGACCATCAAGGACGGCGTCCTGGACGGCGGCGAGTTCGCGCACATCTACTTCATTGACTGGGATCACGTCCGCGCCCGTCATCGTCAGCTGAACGTCACCGTCATGGGCACGACCGAAGATGTCAATGACCGCAAATTCCACGGCGGCCAGACCATCAACACCCTCCGCAAATACACCGACGAAGAAAAAGCCCACGACGTCCACTACACCCTCCAGCTCGACGCGAGAGAGTTCTGAGCAAAGCTATATCGAACAGCAGCACCGCTCCGATCGCCCACCTTGCTTCCGGGGCAAAAGCAACACAGCGAATCAATTTCATTTAACTACAAAACCCCGCAGGAGCAAATTGACTCTTGCGGGGTTTTTATTGATGGTATAAGCAGCAAGGAACGAAAGAAATGGAAAATCCATACAAGGCAATGGGATCGCATATGGATCACCCGTTCTTCGGGCAGGGCGGGTGGCATTATACTTTCGGATGATTGACATTTTTAGGGGCGGCTGGTAAAGTGATAATAATGGAATGGATACGCCCAAAAGGGGATCCTCCTTGCTTTGCAAATGCACTGCAGAGCAAATCTTTGCTGTAAAGGAGAAGCCGCATGAAGAAGAGAATCGTGAGCATTGTGCTGGTCTTGGCGCTGTGTCTGAGCCTGTTGCCGGCTGCGGTGCTGGCGGAGGACGTGATGCCGGAGGCCGGGCCGGTCGAGGCCGGTTTTGCACCGGAGGGATCCGCTGACCCACGGGCAGAAGATGTGGAACCTGTGCTGAAAAAAGAGCTTTCCGGACAGGATATACTGGTCACGGAAGAGAACAAAGCGGCGCTGTTTACAGTGGAGGATGAAGATCGGCCGGCGGGGAGCGGCACGGCGGGCGAGCCGTATCAAATCAGCACGGCGGCGGAGCTTATCTGGTTTGCCGGCGCGGTGAACGGCGGCCAGCCGGAGCTTTGCGCGGAGCTGACGGCGGGTATTTTGCTGAAGGGCGAAGCGTGGACATCCATCGGCAGTGTGTCGGAGCCGTATGCCGGTACATTTAGCGGAAACGGACATCGGATCGAGGGCCTTTCGGCACCGCTGTTTGACACGATCGGGTCATATGGCGTTGTGCAGGAACTGGCGGTTTATAACGAAGAGCTTGGCTCGGAGTCTGGCCGCTGGTCGGAATGCGGCATGATCGCGGCGCGGAACGCGGGCACGATCCGGCAGTGCAGCGTGCGGGTGTCGAGGGGGCTGTATATTTCCGGGAACTTCGGCATGGTCGTGTATGACAACAAGGGCACGATCGAGGACTGCATGGCCAATGCGGTGTCGGGCAGGTCGGGCGGCAGCAGCACGACGCTGAACGCGTCCGGCAGCGCAAAGGCGGCCGGTATTGCATATTTGAATGGCGGCGGCACGATCCAAAGCTGCTATTTCCATGGCGGGTTCCGGTATAACGACGCGGCGCAGGACTATGCCATCACGGCGAGCGTGGGCGGCGATGTGGTCGAGAACTGCTATTGCCGGAATAACGTGCTTTATCTGGGCAAGGAATATTATCTGGACGAGAGCCGCAGCGGCATTACGGGGGTCGACCTTAAGGCACTTGGTTCCGGCGAAGTGACGTGGCTGCTCAACAATGACGGGAATATGGACGGGAGCGAAACGGAGCCGTGGCGGCAGGAGAAGCTGACGACCGGCAAGTACCCATCATTGGATCAGTCGTATGGCCGGGTGACGCGGAGCGCGGACGGAACGTACAGTCTGGACACGCCGCACACGCATATGCTGGACGGCAAGCTCGTGGAGTTTACGAAGTGGACGGGTACGGAGGGGCTGCCGGGCGACGGGTATTTCTATCTGGAAAACGATGTGGTGCTGCAGCAGGGGGCCGGCACGGGCAGGAACACCGTGCTGTGCCTGAACGGCAAGCAGATCTCGGCCAAACCCAGCGGGTATGCGGGCTTCCTGCTTGATGTTGACACGAATATGAGCCTGACGATCCTGGACGACGCGGCCAATGCGGGCAGGATCACGAACACCAACAGCGGCATCAACACCGGCGGGGATAGGACCGGTATCCTCATCCAGGGCGGTACGCTGACGCTGCTGGGCGGGAACATCACCGGAAACA
The DNA here is from genome assembly GCA_934630555.1 of uncultured Oscillospiraceae bacterium. Classification (GTDB taxonomy): domain Bacteria; phylum Bacillota; class Clostridia; order Oscillospirales; family Oscillospiraceae; genus CAG-170. The sequence goes on along the minus strand of CAKTXB010000063.1, from coordinate 6,453 downwards.
AGGACGGCGTGAAGCTGGCCGGCGGCACGCTGACGCTGGGTGGCAAGGTGCAGATCACGGGAAATGACCGAAACATCGTGCATGATGACAGGGCCAGCAGCCCGCGGACGCTGCGGTTTTTGGACACGCTGGACAGCGGGTCGGTGTTTGGCATTTCTACGGAGAAGCAGGCAGATCTGGCGGACGGCGCCCGCGTGACGGTGACGGACGCGAGCGGCGCGGCGCATTTTAACCAGTTGAAGGCGGACGGCTTCCCGGAATATGAACTGTATTTGCAGGACGACGGCACGGTGGCGCTTGGCAAGCTGCGCGCACACACGCACTGCATCTGCGGCGATGGTACGATGGAAAACGAGGGGCACAAGACGCACACAGATGTGACATTCGAGCCGTGGAATAGCGCAACGACGCTGCCGACCTCCGGCCAATACTATCTGACGCGGCCGGTGACACTGAATGGATACTGGAACCCAGAAAATGTCCAGCTTTGCCTGAACGGGAACAGCGTGACGATGGAAGGACGCATTGCCGTGAACAGCGGCGCAGAGGTCCAGATCACGGACTGCGGCACGACGGGCGGGATCAATAGTGCAAAGCCCGAAAAGGTCAATGCGGCGCACGTCATGATCACAAAGGGATCTTTTGCGCTGTATGGCGGTACGATGAACGGGCTCTCATTTGAGATCCATCAGCAGGGCGGCACGTTCAATATGTTTGGCGGAAAGATCACCGGGAACAAGTGCACAGCGGTGGACACGCAGAACGGCAATAACATTGCAATCAATCTGTATGGCGGCGAGATCAGCGGCAACGCGGCCACTGTGAGCGGCTCAGAAAACGGCGGCGGCGTGTATGTCGGCTCAGGCGCGACCTTTGTCATGTATGGCGGCACGATCGCGGAAAACACGGCGTATGGAAGCGGCGGCGGCGTGTACGTTGCGAATGCGAACACGACGTATGGCAAGGGCACGTTTACCATGCGCGGCGGCACGATCACGAAGAACAGCGCGGCGGTAAAGGGCGGCGGCATTTACGTAAGCGGCACGCTTTCGGTTTCCGGCAATGTGAACATTACAGAGAACAAGGATCTCTACGGCGCCAGCAATATCTTTATGGGCACGAATGTGAGTACGGGCGTTGTGAAAGCTCCGATCACGATCAGTGCGGCGCTGGACCCGGCGGCGCGCATTGGCGTGCGTGTGGAGAACATCCAGCAGCTCCCGGCCGTGGTGACGGTGGCCAGCGCGGCGAATGCGGCGTGGGTCATCCGGGAGAATTTTGTCTGCGACAACGGCGAGGAGTACCCGATCTCGCTGTCGGATGACGGCACGATGGTGCAGATCCGCAGGCACGTGCATCAGCTGGACGAGAACGGCTACTGCGCCGACTGCGGCAAGACGTTCAGCGTGCAGGTGACGGACGCGCACGGCACCGTGACCTATTTTGAAACGCGGGTGGAAAATTCTGTGGATCGCGCGTTGGAGGATGCGCTGAAGGGCACGTCGGGCAATGGAACGGTGAAGATCCTGCGCAGTAACGTTGGCGTGAGTGGCCAGGTGACGGAAGGCCGGACCGTGACGCTGGACCCGAACGGAAAAACGCTGCCTGCGGCGGGCGGCTTGAACGTGAATGGCACGCTGATCCTGCACGGGAGCGGCCGCGTGGAAGCGCGCATTACGCTCAACGGCGGAACGCTGCGCACGGCAGACGGCTGGAGCGGCTATGTGGAAACCGTGTTTGCATCCAAGAGCACGGACGGCAGCAAGATGCCGGCGATGCAGCTTGGCGGCGGTACATATCAGCTGATCGCGGCGCTGGGCGTGCAGCTTACGGCCGGAGCGCTGCTGCAGGAAGGGCGGATGTTCTGCAGCCCGGACAACAGCGGAACGTATGTGCACTATGACACGGTGATAACACCCGGCACACCGCTGATGAATATGCAGGTCAAGCTGTGCGATGACCACGCGGACGCGGATGGCGACGCAGTCTGTGATTACTGCAATGCGGAGCTGGTCGTAAAGATCGAAGCCACAAACGAGCAAAGCAGTGTGACGGTGCAGAAATATCTCACGCTGGCATCGCAGAGCGGTAACATGGACGGCTATGAGGACGCGGTGGAGATGCTGGACGGCCAGCTGAGCAGCGTGAGCGGCTACAAGGACCGCAAGATGACGCTGCTGCGCGACGTGGAGCGCACCCAGCTGCATCTGCGGGGCGACTTTACGCTGGCTGGTGCGGGTAAAACCATTGATGCGGACGTCATGGTGGCCAGCGGCGCAGAGGTGACGTTGAACGGCGGCAGATATGCGAACATTGTGGTAGGCGGCGCGGCGACGGTGAAAGCGGGTACGATTTTTAATATGCGCGACGGCGTCATGGTCGCAAAGGGAGGCGTGCTGACCACCGAGCAGAACAGCGTGTTTCAGAGCCCGCTGACTGTAGACGGCAGGCTGGTGGCGGAGGGCGGCAGCTTTGGTGCTGTGACGTTCCGGGCGGACAGCGAGGGCGTGCTGAAAGACGGCACGTATTCCAGGCTGAAGATCGAAGGCGGCAAGACGCTGGACACCGTGCTGGCGGCGGACCGGGCGTACTGCATGGATGTATCGCCGTATAACACGATCTTGAATGGCGCGGTAACGGAACTGGACCTTGGAAGCAATGTGCGCGTGATCGCGCACCAGGAGCACAGCTGCGGCGCGGACGGCAAGTGTGCCTGCGGCAAGACGATGGCCGCGGCGCTGACGGCGGGCGGCAAAACAGTCGGCTATGAAACGCTGAAGGCGGCCGTGGACGCAGCCAACGCGCAGGACGGCGAAAAGACGCTGAAGCTGTATCAGGACTGGAACGGCGGCGCGGGCGCATCGTTCAACTTCCAAAAAGGGCCGGTGACGCTGGATCTGAACGGAAAACAGCTTGGAGGCATTACGACGCTGTATGTGCTGCAGACCACGCTGACGATCACCGGAAGCGGTTCTGTCTACAGTATCGTTGCAGGCGGCGCGGGCAGCGCTGTGAAGATCAGCGGCGGTGTGACGGTGGATAAGATCAGTGCGTCGCCCGGCGGGCGGCTGGAGCTTGGCGGGGGAACGTATCACCTGCTGTATGTGCAGCCGTCGAGCACGGCGGTGCTGACGGGCGGCAGCTACTCGGAGATCTATGGAAGCGACAAGCAGGGGCGCTATATAACGCCGGCAGAGATGCTGGGCGCGGGGTATGGCTATCGGGATGCGGGCGGCAGCTGGGTCACCCCGGAGGCACTGGCCGCGGGCAGTACGCTGCAGAATGTGACTGTGGCGAAGGCGCCGATTGTGGTAAGCGGCATCGCGGCAGGACAGACGTATACGGCAGCGTTCAGCGACACAGAGGCCGAGCCGGCGGTGACAGTAACGCCGCAGGGTGCGGCGAGCTTTACAAAAACGGTGATCTTCCGCGCGTATCAGGGCGGCGGCACGACGCCGGTGTTTACGGACACCACGGACAGAAAGGGACAGACGGCGTTTTCACACAAGCTGGGCGCGCTGTATGCCGGTTTGGATGCAGGCGTGTACGACGACTGCTATATTACGGTAACCTATGACGGCTATACCTATCAGTCCGGCACATTTACGGTGAAGGTCGCGCAGTCGAAGGCGACGCTGGCAGTCCGGACGAAGAACTCCGGTACAACGACGGATCAATTTGTATATGGCGATGTGATCTCCATGGAGCTGACGCTGGATGCGACAGGCGTGGCGGCGCAGACGCGGCGCGCGTTGCGCGGCGGTGCGAATGCACAGCTGGAGTCCAACTACTTTGTGATCCTGGACGAGGACGGGAAGGAGCTGACGGCGCGCACCGCGCCGGAGGGTACCGGCAAGCAGCTGACGCAGACGCTTGGCATTTCTACGACCGTGATGCGCACGGGTATGCGAACGCTGACAGCCCGGTATGTTGGCGGCAGCGGAACAAATATGGCAAGCGTGGATCAGTCGTTTACGGTGACGATCCAGCCCAAGGCAACTGTGCCGAATGTCGTTATTTCAACGCCGACAGGAGCATACTTTTTCTATGACGGCAGCGCAAAAACGCCGGAGGTGCTGGTTCGCGCGGGCTCAAGCACGGGTCCTATTCTGAAAAGAGATGTTGACTACACGGTCGAGTACGCGAACAACGTGAACGCCACGACAAGCACATCATGGGCGAAGCTGACGGTGAAGGCCAAGACTGGCGGCGGCTATACGTTTGAACCGGTGGAGCAGCAGTTTAACATTGGCAGAAGATCGCTGTCGGACGAAAATGTGGTGGCCAGCTGGATCCCGGCCGACAAGCTGGTCTATGACGGGAACGGCAAGGACGTATTGCAGGCGCTCCGCTATGCGGGGAAGGAACTGACGAAAGACACCGATTATGTGGTGCGTTTCTACGATTTGGACGCGGCAGGCATGCCGGAGCTGACAGACTTGCCGGTCAATGCCGGCAAATACCGTGTGGTCGTGGAAGGCCGGGGCAATTTCGTCAGCAGCATCCAGCAGGAGTTTTCGATCCGGGAGGCCGCGACGACGTGGCTGCTTCCAACGGTGCGGGAAGGTCTGCGGTACAATGGAACGGAGCTGGTGCTGCTGAAGAGCGGCGCGCAGATGTCCGACGGAACAGCAGAGGTGCAGTACAGCCTGCAGAAGGACGGCCCGTATGCTGCGGCGCTGCCGACGGCAAAGACGCCGGGCACGTATCAGGTCTGGTTCAAGGGCGAGCAGCAGAACTATGCCGTAGAGCCGGCCTGTGTGGAAGTGACGATCGACAAGGCACTGCTGACACCGGCGGGCTTTACGCTGGAAGAAAAGTTCTATAACGGCAAGACAGACGCGACAGTCAAAAATGTTGCGCTGGACGGCGCGTATGAGACGCTGACATGTGGCACAGACTACACGGCAACGGCAATGTTTGCGGATGCGAACGCCGGCGTGCAGTCGGCAACGGTGACGGTGGCGCTGAACGACACGGCGGCTGCGCAGTATTACGAGCTGAAAACCGCGACGATCACGGGGAACTGGGAGATCAAGAGAGCGGACGCTGCAGGTACGGCACCGACGGCTGCGGCAGGACTGATGTATCGCGGCACGGCACAGGCGCTGCTGACGGCAAACGGCACGACGGCGGACGGCGAAATGCAGTACAGTCTGGAGAAAAACGGCGTGTACAGCACGCAGTTCCCGACGGGCACGGACGCGCGGACGTATGCTGTGTGGTACAAGGTCGTGGGTGACCGCAATCACAATGATTCGCAGCCGGCGAGCGTACCGGTGGTGATCGCGCAGAGGCGGGTCTTGATCACAGTGCTGGATCAGAGCACATATCAGAACACGGCAGCGCCGAGCCTGAACGCACCGGAGGAGGACAAAGACTTCACGGTGGAAGGCTTGATCGGCAACGATGCACTGCTGAGCGGGCCGACGCTGTATTATGCAGACGCGGCGGGTACGGAGATCGTTCCGGATACGTCAAAGCTTGGCAAGGCGGCCTATATTGCGGCGCGCGGCGGAAGCGTGAGCGAAAACTATGTGCTGGCCTATCAGGCCGGCGTGCTGACGGTGGAAATGAAGCCGTCGGGCACGTCGCGTGTGCCGGCACAGAAGGACGGCACGGACGCTGCGGACGAAGAACTGCGGTTCAAGGACGTTCAGCCGGACGATTACTTCTATGAGCCAGTCCAGTGGGCCGTGGAGAGCGGTGTGACGCGTGGCATCAGCAAGACTTTGTTTGGACCGAATGACATTTGCACGCGGGCGCAGGTGGCGACATTCCTGTGGCGCGCGGCGGGCAAGCCGGAGGCTGGGAGCAATGCGGGCCTTACGGATGTCGCGGCAGATGCGTACTGCGCCAAGGCGGTGGCATGGGCCATGGAAAGCGGCACGGCGACAGGTCTTGGCGGCGGAAAATTCGGGCCGGAGCTGGCGTGTACGCGGGCACAGGTGGTGACATTCCTGTGGCGCGCGGCGGGCAGCCCGGAGCCGAAGACGATGAGCCGGTTTACGGATGTGGCAGCGGACGCTTACTATGCCAAGGCCGTGGCGTGGGCCGTAGAGAACGGCATCACGACCGGCACGGGCAGCGGCAGGTTCAGCCCCGATGCACCGTGTACGCGGGCGCAGGTGGTCACATTCCTGTTCCGGGCACAGAAGGCACGGTGAGCACGGCATCGCCTGAATATGAAAGGAGCGGCCATGGTGAAGCCATGGCCGCTTAAGCGTGTCAAAAAAGTATTTTTGACACGCTCTCAAACGCGAACCGCTGTGCTGGGTTCGCGTTTGAGAAGGCTTGCGCCATGCCGCGCGCATAATTTGTGCGCTTACAGCGCACAAATTCCACGACTGAACTTTGTTCTGCATGGGTTCGCCTTGCCAATCGCACTGCGCATAGCTTGTGCTCTTGGAGGCTCACGCAACTTGCATGACGTAAAGTATTTTCGGCGACGTA
>CAKTXB010000062.1 GCA_934630555.1 uncultured Oscillospiraceae bacterium | reverse complement strand
GGTAGCTACGTCGGGACGAGATAAACGCTGAAGGCATCTAAGCGTGAAACTCCCCCTAAGATAAGATCTCTCATCCTGAAAAGGAGTAAGGCTCGTCGTAGACTATGACGTTGATAGGTCAGGGGTGTAAGCACAGCAATGTGTTAAGCTGACTGATACTAATAAGCCGAGGGCTTGACCTACAATAGTGTGCAGGCTCTGAATGAAGCCTCTCATATCTGCGATCCTTTCATGGTGTCCAGTTTTCAGGGCGCAGCCCTGAACTGAATCGTTGGTGCTGATTGGAATGAGGGTCCACCTGTTCCCATACCGAACACAGAAGTTAAGCTCATTTTCGCCGAAGATACTTGCCGGGTGACTGGCCGGGAAAATAGGTAGTGCCAACACAAAAGACACACTGCTTTTGCAGTGTGTCTTTTTTTGCTTTCATCGCGTCATTTCAGTGCATACGAGCCTGTGGCGGCGCAAAGTGCAGTGTGTGCGGGCATATGCCGTGCCGTCAGGCTTGATACGCAAAAATGAAGTCAGCCGACAACGGAGACGTCGTCCAGGGCCGCCTCCAAGTGCTTCGTGTTCATGTACTTTTTGCAGCCTTACTGGTGGCAGGAGAAGCCGATACGCAGCGCGGCTTCACCGACCCGGAGTCCGTCTCCGGCTGTGAAGGGCCCGAAGCTATGCGTCAGAGAACCGCCCGACGGACGCTGCCCGCGAAAAGACAGAAAGGTGTTCTTCTGCCGCATCGGCTATAGCCAGTCGAAGCACTACGACCCCGACGAGCGTCTGCACGTGAAGCCCGGCGACAGCAGCTTTGAAAAGCACTGCGCGTCCGCGTTTTTTGGCACGCATCTGCTGGTGCTGGTGTGCGCCGGCATCGACACGCGCAATCTGACCGGCTGCACGACCAGCGGCTGCCTGAACGTGTCCATCATCGGCGCTGTGCCCAACGGCTTCCGCACCATCGTGCCGGCTGAGGCCTGCGCCGACCGTTCGCCGGAGCTGCACAAGGCATATCGGTGGAGCATTGGCAAGAAGTACGCCGACGCTGTGGCCACGGACTCTGCCGGGAAGCACATCGGCGGCATCGAACCCATGACCTACCAGAACGCATGGGCCCCTGCGTGGTAAAAACACAGGTATCCCAAACAAAAAAGCTCACTCATGCAGTCGCATGAGTGAGCTTTCAGATTGTCAAAAAAGCCTCGCAGAGTTCGCGCCCGCAGGCGCGAAAAAATTCCGGATCATGTTCGGCGGCGGCGTGTACGTCGCCGAACATACTTTACGCTATGCAAGTTGCGTGTGCCTCCAAGAGCACAAGCTATGCGCAGTGCGATTGGCCAAGGCGAACCCATGCAGAACGAAGTTCAGTCGTGGAATTTGTGCGCTGTAAGCGCACAAATGATACGCGCAGCATGGCGCAAGCCTTTTCAAACGCGAACCCAGCGCAGCGGTTCGCGTTTGAAAGCGTGTCAAAAATGCTTTTTTGACACGCTTAAAGCTCACTCATGCAGTCGCATGAGTGAGCTTCTTTTTATTTAACCTTTTGCGCGCAGCACAGTGAGCACGCGCTCAAATCCAGCCGGCAGGGGGCACTGGACGGTGATGGTCTGGCCGGTCGCGGGATGCATGAACGTCAGCTCCCGCGCGTGCAGGCACTGACTGGACTGGCCAAGCTCCGGCTTTTTATGGCCGTAGACCACATCGCCCAGGATCGGGTGGCCAATGGCAGCCATGTGCACGCGGATCTGGTGCGTGCGCCCGGTCTCGAGCCTGCACTCCACCAGCGTGTAGCCGGCAAAGCGCTCCAGCACGCGCCAGTGCGTCACGGCGGGCTTGCCGTCCGGGCAGACGGCCATTTTCTTGCGGTCACGCTTGTCGCGCGCGATGGGGGCATTCACGGTGCCGCTGTCCTCCCGCAGACTGCCGCAGACGATGCACACATATGTGCGTGCCAGCGTGTGATCCTTCAGCTGCGCGGAAAGCGCCGTGTGCGCCGCGTCGTTTTTGGCCACGATCAGCAGGCCGGACGTGTCCTTGTCAATGCGGTGCACGATGCCGGGGCGCATCGCGCCGCCCACGCCGGACAGCGAGTTCTGACAGTGGTGCAGCAGCGCGTTGACCAGCGTGCCCTCCCAGTGCCCGGCAGCGGGGTGGACGACCAGCCCCTTGGGCTTGTTGATGACAAGGACATCCGCGTCCTCATACGCCACGTCCAGCGGGATGTCCTCCGCCTGCGCAGCAATGGGCTGCGGCGCGGGCAGGGTGATGTCCAGCGTATCGCCGGGCTGGACGCGCTCGTTTTTCTTTACCGCACGCCCGTTGCGCAGCACCAGACCTTCCGCACACAGCCGCTGTGCGGCGCTGCGCGTCAGTTCCGGCACAAGGCGGGCAATGCACGCGTCCACGCGCTCGTCGGCGCGGTCAGGCAGAAGGGTCATCGCGCTGATCCTGTTTGGGCTTGTCGGACAAAAATTCCTTATCCCAAATGAGTATGTATAAAACCAGCAGCACCGCCGGAACGGTAATGAAAATGTCCGCCACGTTGAACGTGGAGAACCACGGCACGCAGATCATGTCAATGACCTGCCCCGTTCTCACGCGGTCAATGAGGTTGCCGACGGCGCCGCCCACAATGGCTGCGATCAGCCACAGCTCAGGCTTTTTTGTGATGTGCTTTTTGGCGACAGCCCACACCACGAGCCCTACGAACACCACGGCAATGGCCACAAACAGCCACCGCGCGCCGGAGAGCATCGACAGCGCCATGCCGTCATTCGTGCGGTAGTGCAGCTGCAGCCAGCCCGGGATGAGCACCTGCACCGTGTCCGTCAGCTGCGCTGCGGCCAGTGCCTTCGTCCACTGGTCCAGCGCCACAATGGCCGCCGCGAACAGTGTCAGAAAAACATACAGCAAACTGTGTTCCTCCTAAGCGTTATCGCGCATTGTATTCTGCAATACCCTTGCCCAGCAGCTCAATGGCGCGGGCACTGTCGGCACAGTTGAGCACATAGGCAATACGGATCTCGTTCTTGCCCTTGCCGGGCGTCTGATAGAAGCTGCCGCCGGGGGCGAACATGACGGTGTCGCCATGGTCGTCAAACTCCTCCAGCAGCCACTGCTGGAACCTGTCAGCATCGTCCACGGGCAGCGCGGCCATGAGATAGAACGCGCCCTTCGGGCATTCGCACACCACGCCGGGGATCTTTTGCAGCGCTGCGACCACCGTGTCGCGCCGGCGCTTATATTCCTCGCGCACGGCGGTGAAGTAGTCAGGATCCACCGAGTACAGCGCTGCCGCCGCTACCTGGTCAAGCGTGGCGACCGACAGCCGCGCCTGGCAGTATTTGAGCGCCTGCGCCATAAGCCCCGCGTTCTTGCTGACCAGGCACCCAATGCGCGCGCCGCAGGCCGAGAAGCGCTTGGACACCGAGTCGATGAGAATGAGATTCTCATATCCGCGCCCCAGCTGCATGAACGACATCAGCGGCTCGCCGCCATAGACGAACTCGCGGTAGACCTCGTCGCAGACGAGGAACAGGTCATGCTCAATGGCCACATCCAGCAGCATTTCCATCTGCTCCCGCGTGAGCACCGTGCCGGTGGGGTTGCCGGGGTTTGTAACAAGAATGGCGCGCGTGTGCTCGTTCAGGCACGCTTCAACGCGCGCGCGGTCGGCATAGAAATAGCCCTCGTGCGGCGTGGTGGGAATGGGCCGGATCTTTGCGCCGGCGGTCGTGATAAACGTGTTGTAGTTCGGATAGAACGGCTCGGGAATGACGATCTCATCGCCGTCATCCAGAATGCAGTTGGCTGCGATCTGCAGCGCCTCACTGCCGCCGGTGGTGATGAGCACGTCCGCCGCGTCCAGCTGCACGCCGATGCGGGCATAGTACTTGCAGATGGCGTCAATGAGCGCCGGAATGCCGGGCGATGGCGCGTATTCCAGCACCTTTGCGTCAAACGCGCGCACGGCGTCAAACATGGTCGGCGGCGTTTCAATGTCCGGCTGACCGATGTTCAAATGATAGATCTTTTTTCCGGCAGCCTTGGCCGCCACCGCAAACGGATGGAACTTGCGCATGGGCGATTGCTCACACTTTTGGGCTTTGCTGGAAAATTTCATAGAACCGAACCTCCTTTTTCGTACATTACAGGGCAGCGCCTTGCCGTCCGGCAAGCATACCCGGTGCGGGCAAAGACCTGCAACAGCGGCTGCAAGGTCTGTGCAGCACCATGATACACGATACGATCCTGCAAAAAATGTTGTTATTCCGCCTTTGGCGCAGCATTTGCACCGCTGTTTCCGCCGCCTCCGCCACGGCGTCCGCGGCTTCTGCGCCGCCGGCTTGGATTGGCCGGCTTTCCGTCGGCAGGCGTGCCGCCGGCCGGGCGCTCGGCGCGCGGCTTTGGCACGGGCTTTTCCTTCTGCGCCGGACGGTCATCAGCGGACTTTTGCGCGGCGGCGTCTGGCGCCGCTCCGGCACTGCCTTTGCCGCGTCCGCGGCCTCTGCGCCGGCGGCGGGGCTTTTCAGCGGTGTCCGCCTCCGTTATGTGCAGCGGCGTGGATTCCAGCAGCGGCTCGCTGCTCATGTCGGAGTAGATGAGCTCGGGCATGAGTTCTTCTTCCTCCTGCGGCGTGGGTTTGCGCGGCTTGGAGGAGATGGGCGCAAGGTCCTTGGGAATGGGCGGGTCGTTTTTGCGCGCCTTGCCGCTGCGCAGCACGCAGATGTCGCAGTTGTGATAGCATCCGATGGTTTCCGGGTGATCCTCCATGCGCACCTTTACACGCTGACGCAGCAGATCCACCTCTGTCACCGTGCCGCGCCCATCGGGCGTATCTACAAACGACTCGTTCTTCGGCGCGGTCTTGAGCAGGTCCTCATATGCCTCCTGCTCATATTTGAGGCAGCACATGAGCCGCCCGCATACGCCGGAGATTTTCGTCGGGTTCAGGCTGAGGCTCTGCGTCTTGGCCATTTTGATGGACACGGGCGCAAAGTCGTCTAAAAATTCGCGGCAGCAGAACGGCCGGCCGCATACGCCAAGACCGCCCACCATCTTCGCCTTGTCACGCACGCCGATCTGGCGCAGCTCAATGCGCGTGCGGAACGCCGTGGCCAGGTCCTTGACCAGCTCGCGGAAATCCACGCGCCCGTCGGCAGTGAAGAAAAAGAGGATCTTGCTGCCGTCAAACGCGCACTCAGCGGACACCAGCTGCATTTCCAGCCCACGGTCCGCGATCTTCTGCTGGCAGACGGCAAACGCGCGCTTTTCGCGTTCTTCATTCTGCGCGTTCACGCGCTCATCCTGTGCAGTGGCCATGCGCAGCACCCTGCGCAGCGGCGGCACGACCTCAGAGGACGGCACCGCGTGGTTGCCCATGGCGCACACGCCAAACTCCGTGCCGCGCGCGGTGTCAATGATCACATGGTCGCCGGCGTTGAGGGCCAGCTCACCCGGGTCAAAGAAATAACTCTTGGCATTGTTGCGGAAGCGCACATCCGCAACTGTGACCAGCAGCTTTCCGGCTGCGGCCTGTGCGGGCGCGTCAGCTGCCGCGGCAGCTGACGCCTGTTCGGCGGCGGCCTCGTCGGCTTCCGCCTGTTCAAGCTCCGTTTCCGCGGCTTCCGCGGCGTCGGCGGGGGCTTCTGCCGATGCCGCCTGGACAGCTTCGGGTTCCGGCACAGGCTGTGCCGCAGCCCCGGCGGGGGTGTCCGCTGTCTGCGGGATGCTTGCCGGTCCGGAAGCCAGCGCGTCCGGCGCCGGCTCTGCCGGGATGTTCTGTTTCAGTTCGTCCATGGTATCTCCTGTCTGCCGCCCACACAGGCGGCGCGGTGTATCAAGATGGTTGCAGTACGGCCGTCAGCCAGCCGATGACCGCGGCGGCGGACACATTTGCGTCCAGAGCGTCCGTGCCCTTCTGCATGGCCTCGGCGGCGTGCAGAAGCTGCGCGCCGGTCCGCTTGGCGCTGAGCGTGCGGGCGAGCGGTGCCGCAGCCGGCGCGCCGTTTTTGGCCAGCAGCGCTTCAGTCAGCAGCGCACGCCACTCCCGCAGCGCGGCCGTGAGCTGCGGGCGCTTCCACTTTTCCATTGGCAGCAGCACGCGCAGCAGCGCCAGCCGGTCACCGGCGGCAAACGCGGCGGCAAGCTGCTCTGTTTCCGGCAGCCATACGCAGCCTGTCAGGTGCTCCAACGCCTGACCAAGCCAGCCGCCTGCGGCATCCAGCGCGCCGCGCAGGGCCTGCTCGTCCGCCTCCGGAACGCGGCGGCGAAGAAAGGCCAGCGCCTCGGCCTCGTCCGGCGCGCTGAGCTTCAGCTCCACAGCGCGGCTGCGGATGGTGGCCAGCAGCGCGTCTGCATTTGTGGCGAGCAGCAGAAACGTGGCGTACTGCGGCGGTTCCTCCAGCACCTTTAACAGCGCGTTTTGTGCCGCCGGGCCAAGGTCCTGCGCCCGGGGAAAGATGTAGATCTTGCGGTGTCCTTCATTTGGGCGGATGAACACATCGGCCCGCGCCGCGCGCACGGTGTCCACACTGACGGATCTTTTCTCCGGGTCGTCCACCGTGATGACATCCGGGTGCTGGTTGGAAAAAACCTTGCGGCACGCCGTGCAGACGCCGCAGGGCGCGTCGCCCGTGCCGGTGCACTGCATCGCCGCAGCAAGAATGGCAGCCAGCGTGTGCTTGCCGGAGCCCTCCGGCCCGCTGAGCAGGTAGCAGTGCGAGATCCTGCCTGCTGCAAACGATGTACTCAATCGCTGCCGCAGCGCGCCGTTGCCTACAAATCCATCAAATCGCATGAAAGCCGTCCTCAAGTCATATACTACTATCCTATTTTATAATATACCACAGTTTATCCCGATGCGCCACATTTTTTTGTGGACAGGCCCTGCAAACAGAAACCGGGTGCGCCGCTGCCGATCCAGCGCCGCACCCGGCTTTCCCGGTTGCCTTCAGTTTTCCATCTGCCGGCCCAGGAATCCGGCGACTGTCTGCACAAGCTGCTGCTCGGCAGCGCCAAGGACTTCGCCATCCTGCTCCAGCAGCAGCGCCACGCAGCCCATCAGGTCGCCCTCGGCCAGAATGGGCGCAGCCACGCCGACGTGATAGCGCTCCAGCCCGTCGCACACCGGCAGATGCGGCGCCCCGGCCTGATAGCGGTAAATTTTGCGTGCTTCCATCAGCTGCTCCAGCTCCTGCGAGCTGCGCTTGTCCAGCAGCTCCCGCCGCGGCGCGCCTGCGACCGCGATCACGGAGTCACGGTCGCACACAACGGCAATGTGCCCTGTGTTTTTGCCAATGGAGTCGCAGATCTGCCCGGCAAACGCCGCCAGATCCCCCATGGGCGAGTACTTCTTAAAAATGACCTCCCCGTCCTTCTCCGTATAGATCTCTAACGGGTCGCCTTCGCGGATACGGAGGGTGCGGCGGATCTCCTTGGGGATGACCACACGGCCGAGGTCGTCGATGCGCCGGACAATGCCTGTTGCTTTCATCTATAAAAACTCCCTTTCTTCGTTGCTTGCTCTGCTAGTCTTTGCGGAAAATGGGAGATTATGCGGCATCGGCAAAGAGTTCCCTGCGGATGGCAGTTTTTGCTTGATAAAACAGGAGCGCCATGTCAGAATGAATGCAGGTATGTGCTGTTTCCGGCATATCGCGGGCGGAAAGCCGAATGAGCGGGAGCGGCGCGCGATCCGGCTGTTTTTCGGTCCTTGCGTGACGGAAAGCATTTCGCGTGCGTTCACGCAGATTGCGGATCGCTGGCAGATGTGATATGGTAGGGATACAGCGGTACTTCCAACGGCCGCCCACGCCATGTCTGTGATGGCATATCCGGCTGCGCGGGAACGTGAAAAGTTTGGAAAATACACTGATTTTCAGGACGTAAAGGACGAGGCAGGCGAAAAATGTTCGCTGCTGGCGGCGGGGCGCAGGTCTGCTTCGGCTGGCCGCGTTCTGCGAGGCGGTCGGGGGGCGTTTGCGGAGCGTTTCTGTGCGGCGGGCCTGTGATGGAGAAAATGAGAGAAGCGCAGAATATTTTGTTTGAAGCGGGAAAAGGAGCTTTGATGGGATGAAGCGGATCTTGGTGACGGGTGGATCGCGCGGGATCGGCGCGGCGGCGGTGCAGCAGTTTGCGGCACGCGGCGACAGGGTTTGGTTCTTTTATGAAAAAAACGACACGGCGGCCATGGCCATCCGGCGCGAAACGGGGGCGGAGGCCATTCGGTGCGATGTGGCGGACGCGGCGGCCGTCCGGCGGGCGTTTGCGGCGCTGCCGCCGCTGGATGTGCTGGTCTGCAGCGCGGGAATTGCACGATTCGGTCTGATCTCGGCGATCTCGGACGAGGATTGGCGGCGGTTGTTTGCGGTGAACGTGGACGGTATCTTTCACTGCGTGCGCGCGGCACTGCCGGGGATGCTGGAAAAGCAGTGCGGGAGCATTGTGACGGTGTCGTCCATGTGGGGGCAGGTGGGCGCGAGCTGTGAGGCGGCGTATTCGGCGACAAAGGGCGCGGTGATCGCGCTGAGCAAGGCGCTGGCGCAGGAGCTTGGGCCGTCGGGCATTCGGGTGAACGCGGTGGCGCCGGGGGTGATCGACACGGATATGTGCGCGGGGCTGGACGAACAGACGCGGACGGCGCTGCGGGAGCAGACGCCGCTGGACCGGCTGGGGTCGCCGGAGGATGTGGCGCAGGCCATTTTGTATTTGGCGGACGCGGCGTTTGTGACCGGGCAGGTGCTGGGCGTAAACGGCGGATTTATCATCACATAAACGGAAAATACGGCTCGTTTTGCGGGAAAACACGGCGCAAAACGGGCCGTTTTGCGCGCCGGTTGCGGGGAAGCGGGCAACTTTCCGCCGGGCGGGCGGTTTGGGTGAGGGAGGCTGCTCCCGGACACGATGCTGCATAATTTTTGAATATTTAGAATAATTATGCAAGACGACCCAAACAAGACAAGGAGGCTATTGCCATGCAGAAAACGACACATCTCGACCTGTGCACCTGGGCGGAGAGCGACCCGGTGAGCCTGGAGCAGATGAACGGGAATTTTACGAAGCTGGACACGGCGGGGGCGAACACAGACGCACACCTGACAAAGCACGACAGCGCGCTGGCGCTGGTGGGCTTTCACACGGCGCAGGGCGCGCTGGAAAAGCTGCACGCCGGTGCGCTGGGCGACCGGAGGCGCAATCTGGTGCTGGCGGACTTTGCAAAGACCGGACAGTGGGCGGAGGTATATCGCCTGAACCTGAACGCGGCGGACGGCGCGGCGCCGACGGCCTATGGCGCGGACGGCAAGGGCGTGGAGAAGCCGGTGCCGGCGGCGAGCGGGTTTTCGGAGCTGAGCGCCGCGCTCTTACCGGAGCTGATCGCAGCGAGCAGCAACAACGACTACTATCTGTACCGGAGCAACGGGCAGACGCAGACGTTTGCGGAGTTTTTGGCGCCGAAGAACGGCACGGTGACGAATGTGCTGGTATCGCTGGCGCAGAACGGGAACGCGTGGACGCTGGTGGTGCTGGACAACGGCGCGCAGGCGGCGGCGGTGACGCAGAGCGCGGTGAGCAACACGACGCGCGTGGAGAGCGTGACGGTGAGCTTTCCGCTGTACGCGGGGCACAAGTACACGCTGCAGTATCAGTTCCGCAGCGACGCGGGCAGCTCGGAATATGTGCAGGTGCGGACGTTTGCGAACCAGACGGGGTACACGGGGATGACGTTCCCGAAGCTGTCGGGCAGCGGCAGCA
>CAKTXB010000061.1 GCA_934630555.1 uncultured Oscillospiraceae bacterium | reverse complement strand
GCTTGTGCTCTTGGAGGCTCACGCAACTTGCATGGCGTAAAGTATTTTCGGCGACGTACACGCCGCCGCCGAAAATGATCTGAACTTTTTTCGCGCCTGCGGGCGCGAACTCTGCGAGGCTTTTTTGACAGACTGAAGCTCCCCCGGCCACGCTGTTGTGGCTGGGGGAGCTTCTTTGCATCAGGGCTCGTGTTTGTCGCTTACTTGCCGGTGTGCAGCCTCCACAGGAAGGTCACGATCTGTGCTCGCGTGCAGTCGTTGTCCGGACCAAACAGGCCGCCGCCGATGCCGTTGGTAACGCCGTTCTCTACCGCCCATGCAACAGCCTTGGCGTAGTACGCATCTGCGGAAACGTCTGCGAAGTCCGCCGTACCATCCGCGCTTTCGCCCAGCGCGCGGGCAAGGAACGTGACAGCCTGCGCTCTCGTGCAGGTCGCATCCGGAGCGAACCTCCCATCGCCCGTGCCGGTCGTGATGCCGTTCTCAACGGCCCACGCCACGGCCTTGGCGTAGTAGCTGTCCGTCGGAACGTCTGTAAAGCTGCTCAGCGCTTTGGGCGCGGGCGAGCCTGCGGCGCGCCACAGGAACGTGACGATCTGCGCGCGGGTGCAAGGCCGATCCGGCCCAAAGAGGCCCTTGCCAATGCCGCCGGTAATGCCCTTTTCCTGCGCCCACTTGACCGCTTCATAGTAGTAGGCGCCGTTTGGTACATCATAGAAGAAGTTCAGAAGACGATTATCCTCCATAAAGGTCGCCTTGATCTCGACCTTGCTGGCAGGCATGGTAAAGGTGTACTTGCCATCGCCCTTGTCCGTTAGCTTGAGCGCATTGCCGTCCTCATCCGCAGCGGTGATGGTTTCCAGCACATAGCCGCTGTCCGGCCTGACAAGAATGGTCACGATGCGGCCTCTGGGCGCCTTCTCCGGGCTGACGCTCACAGAGCCGTTTTCCGTCTTGCGGGGAACCGTCACGGGGTAGGTGGGGCCGCCGAAGGAGGGGCGGGGCGTGACAGTCAGCGTGCCGGGAACAGCCGTAATGTCGTAATTCGTCTGTACAGCGGAAATATGGATGGCGCAGCTTCCGGCCCTGCTTGTGTCAGGCGTTTCGCCATAGGTCAGCGTGACCGCAGTCAGCGTATCCTGCCCAAGCAGTCCATCGACCTTATAATCCTCGTCGGGAACAGGGTTTGAAAGGTCGGGGGCAGGCTGACCGGCCATGATCTGCTTATCCAGTGCCGTCACGGTCAGCTTCGCCGCCGCGATGGTAAAGGTGTGTTCCTTCGCCGCCGTCGTGCCGTCCGTCCACTCGGTGTTGTCCGGGTCGTTCAGGGAAACGGTGACGGGGTAGTCGCCCGCGTTCGTCTGCGTGGTGTTGGGCGAAATGGTGTACGCCGCGTTCGGCGCAAGCGTGTAGGTCTGCGCAGAGGAAGTATACGTGAAGCGCGTCGGGTCCTCCGTGGGCGGCGTGATCTGCTTCTTGGCGATGGTGAAGTCCGCCGAGCCGGTCCAGACGGTGTCGACGCTCTCGCAGCGGATCGTCAGGGTGTAGTCGCCCGCGTCCGTCGGGGGCGTCGCGCCGTAGTCCGTCTTGCCGTCGCGAGACGTGTAGGTGAAGGTCTCGTCCTCAGTGACCCGGACATAGCCGGGCTGGTTGGCAGGCTCGCCATACGTCCAGCCCGAGAGTTCAACATTCAGCGGCTTCTGCGTCTTTGCCTTGACCTTAAAACGGATGCGGAGGGTCACATCGTCATACTTTGTGGACTTGAATATGACCTTGAGAACGCCGAGGTCTGTTCCAACATCTGCGGCAAACGCTTTGGCGTTCAGATAGACCGTCCCGTTCCAGTCATCCAGCGCGGGGAGCATATAGCTGGCGTTTCCGAAGAGCAGGTCCGAGAGCTCCTCCGGCTCCAGATACGGGTCGTTCCCGCCATAGTCATAGTCGGAGATCGTCGGCGTGCCTGCGGGCCACCCCTTCGTGAGGTCGATGGCGTATTGTGTCGCGGCTTTGCTGTAAATTTCCACCGTCTGCTCCGGGACATTCGGCGCGGCGGCTTTGGTGATCGTGCCGGTCACGACGGTCTGGTTGGTCACCAGATTGTAGTTGCGCGCCTTTTCGGTGTCCTTCAGCGTGACGGTCACGGTGACGCCGTCATCCTGCCCGATGTCCGTCCGGGTAAACGTCGCGCTCACGTCGTAGTCAACGCCCTGCACAAGCTCCTCGCCGCTGACCAGGCCCGACTTGTGCTTGTCCGCAACGCTCGTGAACGTCACGCGCACATCGGCGGTATCGCTGCCGTAGCGCTTGCTCACGCTGTCCACGGTAAAGTCGATCGGGCGCTGGTCGATCCTTGCTGGGAACGATTTGGTCAGGCCCGCAGCGATCTGATAGTTGCTCGCCTTGACAGTAGTATTGCTCTGGGATACACTCAGCACGCCGTTCGTGGTAAAGACGAGCGTGGTGTCGCCCGCGTTCGCGCCGGCAAACGCCGCCGTACCGTCGATGAACAGCTTTTCATCCGTGCCGATCAGCGAGGTCTTTTTCACGCCGAGTCCGGCCAAAGCGGACGAGGTGTTGCCGTCATAGGTCTTATTGGGAATGTAGCCGCTCGTACCATACTCGCCGATGTCCTCCGCCGTGAGCACCTTGGGCGTGACGGTGAACGGCTTCGTGCCGGTGTAAACGGTGTCCTCCGTCTCGGCGCGGACCGTTACGGTGTATTCGCCCGCGTCGGTCGTGGAGGCGGGGGTGATCTCATCGCCCTTCGCGTCTTTGTAGGTGAACGTCGGCGTCACGCCCGCCGGGAGATTGGCGACGCTCGGCGTGTTTGGAGCCTGCCCGTACATCCAGCCCTCCATCGTGATGTCGCTCTCCGGCACGGGGGCCTGCGGCTTGGCCTTCGAATAGACAGTCAGATACAGCTTAAAGTCGTCGTAGTTGTCGCTTGTGACCGTGACTTCATACCGGAGGATGAATTTTTGCGATTGGCTGGTCCTCTGATTGGTGGTGAACGTCAGAACGCCGTTTTGGAAGCTGACATTGTTTCGGTCGATCCAGTCTGTCAACAGACCACCGATTTCCCCGCTATAGCTGTAGTTACCGAGCGTCAGACCGGCAGGCAGCTCCTTGGTAAAATCGTAGGTATACGTCTTGGCCGTGTTGTTGAAGACGTACATGGTCAGCCTTATGTCTTCGGGTGCGTCGCCCTTGGTGATGCTGTAGGTCTGTGCCAGTAAGTCGTCCATGGCCGCGCCGTCCGTTGCCGCCGCCGCGGGCAGCATGGAAAAGCAGAGCGCCAGCGCCATGAGCAGGCTCAAAACTCGTTTCCTCATAGCTTCCTCCTTTGACTATACATAGCTTCTATATCCAGCCCGTCCTGCACGGGCGCCGTTTCATTGCCCCTCCAAAATGCGCCGCAGCTTTTTGCAGCGCCCAAAGGATCGCCGGTCAGCAGGATGTGCCGCCCGTCCGGCAGCGTGGTGCGAAAGGCGCCTGCCGCGCTGAAAGAACGCTGCCGGAGCTTTTTTGCACCGATGGCTTTATGGCACTGTTTCCGGGCATTTCCTTCCTCTTTCCCATGCTGCAAAGCAGCATCATTCCGTAGGGGTACCCTACGGAACAAGGGGGCACGCCCCCTTGTCATAAACTTTTCGATACTATACTGATTTTATTATTACATAGCCGCGCGAAAATGTAAATCGCCCTAAAGTATGAGATATTCAGAACAGGACCCTCCGTGCAGCTCGTCAAAAAAGCCTCGCAGAGTTCGCGCCCGCAGGCGCGAAAAAAGTCCGGATCATGTTCGGCGGCGGCGTGTACGTCGCCGAAAATACTTTACGCCATGCAAGCGTGGAATTTTTGCGCCAAAGGCGCAAAAATTATGCGCGCAGCATGGCGCAAGCCTTCTCAAACGCGGACCCAGCGCAGCGGTCCGCGTTTGAAAGCGTGTCAAAAATACTTTTTGACACGCTGAAAAAGGCAGGCCGCCGCCCATACCGGGCGGCAGCCTGCCTTTTGTCCGATCCTGCTGTGCTGTTATCACAATTTTCTTTGGCAAGCGCTGCGCAGCGCGGATCGCCGCTTTGGGTCATCCGTCAGGCTGCTGCATACGGCTGAATCGCTTCCTTTGTCCATATCAGCGCCTCCCAGCTCGTCAAAGCGGCATCGGGATCCGGGCGATCTCAAAAACTGCCGCGATGGCGATTATAAAGGCTGCGATCCCGATGACCACTGCGCGCTTCCTGCTGAGCTTCTTCTTTTTTGCTCTGCATATCAGCATAGCGCCAACCACGCAAACAGCCGCCGCCATAAGTGCGATGCCCAGCATTTCCCATAGCCAGGAAAGCTCCTGTATGATCTTCATGTGTTTACGCCTCCTTATGATCCAGTCTTATTTATAAATTTCGATGATTGTGGACGTCTCCCTTTGTCCTGCCTTCCCACGGGCGGCTCATTCCAGCAGCTCCGACAATACCTGAAACAGCTTTTGAACATCCAGCGGCTTGGCAATGTGCGCGTTCATTCCGGCGTTCAGCGCGTTTTTCCGGTCGTCCTCAAACGCATTGGCCGTCATGGCCACGATGGGGAGCGCCGCCTTCCTTTCATCCGGGAACGCACGGATCCGGCGGGTCGCTTCATAGCCGTCCATCTCCGGCATCTGAATATCCATCAGGATCAGGTCGTACCGGTCGGCAGGCGCCGCCTCGACCTTTTCAACGGCGGCTTTTCCGTTTTTTGCGCTGTCTACCTCAAAGCCCGCTTCTTCAAGGATCGTCGATGCGATCTCCAGATTCAGCTCGTTGTCCTCGACCACCAGGAGCTTCTTTCCGGTAAAGTCGGCAGTTTTTGAACTGCACGGCGTCTGCCCTGTTTTTGCCGCACCGGCGTGCAGGCGCAGAAAAACGGTAAATTCCGTGCCCTTGCCCGGTTCGCTCTCCAGCGTGATCCTGCCGCCCATCATGTCCACCAGCCTTTTCGTGATGGCCATGCCGAGCCCCGTGCCCTGTATCTTACTGACGGTGGATGTTCTTTCTCTGGCAAACTGCTCAAAAATGTGCTTTTGGAACTCCTCGCTCATGCCGATGCCGTTATCCTTGATGTGGAATTCAAGATCGGCATAATCCGCCGGAGCCGTATCCTTCTGCACGATCCGCAGGCTGATCTGCCCGCCGTCCGGCGTGAACTTCACGGCGTTTGCCAAAATGTTGATCAGGATCTGTTCCAGCCGCAGCGGGTCGGCAATGACATCCTCCGTTTTCACGCCGGCGGTATCGAGGGTAAGGGAAAGCTTCTTTTTGGAAACGCCGGCCTGCACAATATCCCTGAGGTCACGCACCAGCTCCGGCAGATGCACCGGCTTTGGCTCCAGCGTGACCTTGCCGTTTTCAATGCGGCTCATGTCCAGTATATCGTTGATGAGAAGCAGCAGATGCTGACCGGAAACATAGATCTTTTTCAGATAGTCCGCGACCCGGTCACGATCGTCGATGTGCGTCTGCGCCAGCGCGGTGAAGCTGAGGATGGCATTCATGGGCGTTCGGATGTCGTGGGACATATTAAACAGGAATTCCCGCTTGGCGCGGTTGGCCGTGGTCTCATGCTGAACGGCAAGCTCCAGCGCGGCGTTTTTCTGTTCGAGCGACTTCTTGTATTCCTGCTCAGAGCGCGCCTGCTGCATCAAAAGATTCTTTACAGAGTTCCAGCGGAGCGCCTGCACAAGCACCATGATCCAGACATACATGACCAGCGCGATCACCAGATTCATCACGGTGATGCTATAGACCTGACGGGCGGGAACGTAGGCATAGAGGTAATAGTTCCGTCCGTGGCTGTACATTCCATAGCATTGCTCAATGCCCTTCGGCGCATACACGCGGATCAGCTTATCCGCCCGGCCGCTGCTCCGGATCGACATGAGCCGTTCATTCCCGAAAATGTTCATGCCGATCAGCGTGGGATCGTTGGAGGCCTTTACCCGGTTCTCCTCCACCACCAGAAGCGTTCCCGTGGAGCTGACCTCATAGCCGTCTAGCAGAGCCTGAATGGACAAAACGGACTTTTGGGAAAATTCCGCCCGCGTATAGCGATAGGCCAGCACCGCGCCCGCGCCGCCGGCGCAGCTGTGCACGGCAACATCGGCAAAACCGCCCCCGTCCAGCTCCACACGCTTGACATAGGTCTTCTGCGGGTAACCGATGACGCTGAGGATCGGCTCCGTCTTGATGCCGGGCTGAAGCTGCGCGTAGCCGACGCCATTTTCCGTGTACTCGCATACCAGCTCGCCCTGCGCGTCCAGCACAGAAATGCCCGTAAGCCACAGCTCCTTGGCGTGCTCTGACAGTGCCGCCTCATCGCAGTCAAGCGAGAGCTCCTCCAGTGCGTGGACGGCCGTGGCCTCGCGCACAAGACCTTTCGCGATGGCGGTATCGTTGTACTTCGTATACTCGCTGGACTGCTCCTTGATAAACTCGATCGCGCCCGTCAGCCTCTGCTCGCAGTTTTGTATATCTGCCTGTCTGGAAAGCGCGAAAACGATGCCCAGGATGAAAAGGCCCACGGCAATACAGGCAAGCCAGAATTTTTTGCCGAAAATGGTCTGCAAGTGATTACCGATCAAGGCATTCCACCTCCAAATAGGTCTCGGGATGCTCCAGATACCTGCCGACGATCTCCTGCATGCTCCCGTCCTGCCGCATCTGCGCAAAGGTGTCCATCAGCTCCTGCGCAAGGCCGCGGTCATCCTTGACGGAAAAGGCAGCGCCGATCCCGGTGATCAGCAGCGGCTCGTCCAGAATGCGAAAGCCCGCGTCGTAATCCGTCATATACTGCAAAATGGCCGTTTCGTGGGCGGCAATGGCATCCACATAGCCGCAGTCCAGCGCCGCGTACTGCACGCCCCGATCCTCCAGACTGATAATATCCTCAAATTGCGGAATATCCGCTCCTTCGCCCTGCAAAAAGATCTCTTCCGGCTTCCCGGTGGACTGTACGGCAATGACCTTGCCGTTCAGGTCGCTCATGGCGTAAATATCGCTCGCCGCATTGACGGCGACGACCTGCCGGCTGACCATATAGGGGCCGGCCCATTGGTAATCCTGCTCGCGCCCATCCATAGAGAAGCAGCCCCAGATACAGTCGATCTCCCCGCTGTCCAGCAATGTCTTTTTCTGCTCCCAGTCGATGGTCATAAACGCCGCCTGATAGCCCATCCGCCGGAAGGCCTCGGCTGCGATCTCCACATCAATGCCGGTCGGATCGCCGTTGTTGTCCAGATAGACATAGGGTGGATAAGAGTCGCTGCCAATGGTGATCTGCGGCAGCGACATGCCCGCCTGTTTTTCCGTCCGCGCCGCGCAGCCGCAGAGCGTTCCGGCCGCAAGCAGGACGGACAAGATCAGTAAAACAAGAGTTTTGGCGTGTTTCATCAGTATGCTTCCCTCGATTCTGGCTTCTCGGATCTCTGCATAGTTATTATACATGGATTTCGGCAAATCGCAACATTCCGTATGCCCTTTGCGCAAAGACGCCGCGGACATCGCGGCAGAAACAGCCTGTCGCTCCTCGTATCCCGTCAGCTTTTTTAAACCACGCTCAAATGGCCGCAAAAATGCAGCAAAATTGTTGAAATTTATGAATAAAGCGGCTATAATGGCGGCGTAGATGATCAGTTTTCGAGATCGACGTGATACGCTCTGCTGCAAGGATATTTCATACCGCAGAAAGACCGCTGCCGCCGGACACCGTAAGCTGCACTGTGGAAAGGCAAAGAGCACTATGGACCGAAATTGCAAGGGCTTTACCTTGATGGAATTATTGATTGTGATCGCGATCATCGCCGTACTGGCCGCCGTCGCGATCCCAACGTTTTCCGCTCACCTGGAAAAGAGCCGGGAGGCGGCAGACCTCGCCAATGTGCGCTCTGCATACGCGCAGGTCTCTGCAGAGGCCATGTTGGGGAATGCCGATGCCGTCACAGTCGCTCTGAAGCAAAAAAAGGCCGACTGGCAGTCGGTAAACCCCGTAAACATCGGCGGCATCGTTCACACCAGGGGACAGGCCGACACGGATAACTGGAAGGGCGTTGCACAGCCGGGCGGAAGCTGTGTGGTCTCCTATGACGAGAACTGCGGCGTGGTGCTCACATGGAGCGGAGCGGCATCCCCGTCCGGGCCGGACTATCCGTTCGATACCAGCATAAAGGATTATTTCCCGCCGCTGCTGTATGCGACCGATTTTTGGAAGGCGAATATGCTTGCCGAGAACGGGAACTTTGAGCTGGACTCCCGCTGCCCGAACTCATCCTATATCCCAAGCGTGAAGAATGAGCTTGCAAAGCTGAATGACAGTCTTTTGCAGCTTGGCGACTGCACCTGGGCCTTTTTGGGAGACGGGCGTGCGGGGCAGAGCGCAAAGCGATACCTTTTCTGGACCTCTCTCAACACAGACAAGGTCGGCGCCGAAAAGAAGATCCCGGTACTCATTCAGACCGGCGACGGAAAATACTATGTCTCCGAAACCACAACGGGCCAGCGAACAGATAAAAACGGCGTCAGTTATGTCGCAGTCTCAAAAAAGCTCTTCGCAAATCAGTATACCGACCAGTATAAAAAGGTCTTGGATGCCGGCACGGAATATCCCTCGCTGGAAGATGCCTACAACGCATACATAACAGCCCTGAACAGAGAAGAATACGACGAGGTCCGTAAAAGCTCAGGCCAGTAAGGCGGCAACATAATACCTTGCGAAAAACGCCCCCTCAAGATCAGACGATCTCGAGGAGGCGTTGCGCTATGCGGGGTTTGCCCCCAGCATTTTGGCCCACGATC
Source organism: uncultured Oscillospiraceae bacterium (assembly GCA_934630555.1). Classification (GTDB taxonomy): domain Bacteria; phylum Bacillota; class Clostridia; order Oscillospirales; family Oscillospiraceae; genus CAG-170. The sequence goes on along the minus strand of CAKTXB010000061.1, from coordinate 976 downwards.
TTCTCAGCAGCCGAGCTGCCGCACCCGGCGGCTCGTTCCGGCGGGCAGCGTATGACAGCTACCATACGCCGCTGGATCAGGCGGTGCGGCGCTGCTGTTCCTCACAGCGCTGCCGCTATATGCACGCCGCATGGTCCTCCGCCAGGTACTCCTCTGCAGAATGGACGGCTGCCGCGCCGTCCGATACGGCGGTGACCACCTGCCGCAGCGCCTTGGTGCGCACATCGCCCGCGGCGAACACGCCGGGAAGATTTGTGCGGGTGGATTCGTCCGCCATAATATAGCCGGACTTGTCCAGCACCAGTTCGCTTCGGAACAGCTCCGTCGCCGGTGCGCGGCCCACGCTGATGAACACACCGTCGCAGGCAAGCGCTCGTTCTGCGCCGGTTTGAACGTCCTTCAGCCGAAGCCCCGTCAGGCGATCTGTGTGCAGCAGCGCGGAGACCGTGCTGTTCCAGCAAAATTCCACATTGGGCGCGTTCATCAGCGGCTCATGATAGACCTTCGTGGCGCGCAGGCTGTCGCGGCGGTGGATGAGGTAAACCTTTTGGGCGATGCGGGACAGGGTCAGGGCATCCGCCGCAGCGGAATTGCCGCCGCCCACCACGGCCACGGTCTTGCCCCGGTAAAAGGCGCCGTCGCAGGCGGCGCAGTAGTGTACGCCCTTGCCGACGAGCGCTTCTTCGCCGGGAACGCCCAGGCGGCGCGGCGACGCGCCCGTGGCGATGACCACCGTGCGGGAATGGAATACGCCCTCGCTGGTGTCCAGCGTCTTGATCTTCCCGGAAAGGCGCGCCTTGTAGACCTCCGCCAGCTCCGTGACCGCGCCAAAGCGCTCGGCGCTCTGCTGCATCTTTTCGCCCAGCGTAAAGCCGTCGATACCGCCCTCAAAGCCGGGGTAGTTGTCGATCTGCTCCGTCAGCGCCATCTGCCCGCCGGCGGAGAGCTTTTCCAGCACCAGCGTGGAAAGTCCGGC
>CAKTXB010000060.1 GCA_934630555.1 uncultured Oscillospiraceae bacterium | reverse complement strand
TATCATATCATACGCTTCGCGCAATTTCAAACCCCACCGTGCAGCGGGTTTACAAAAGGGCAAACATACAGTATAATGTGGTGACAAAACCATACAGATTTCAGGGAAAAATGACAAAACAGCCAAAACCGAAAGGGGGTATCCCCATGGCCGAGCAAAAAGACACGCCGCAGGAGCTGGATGCGCTGTTGCAGGAGGCACGCGAACTGCTGGGCGACGACGCGCCCGCACCGCAGCTGCCGGCGCAGAGCAGCGCGCCGCGCGCGGAGGATATTCACATCGACTATGAAAAATTTTACGGCGAGGCGCCGCCCGATCCGGCCCGGCCGCTGACAGCGGACGCACCGACACAGGTGTTTCGCCCGCTGACGGCCTATGAGCAGTCGCGCCCGGCCTATCAGAATGCGCGCCGCGCCCTGCAGGAGCAGCAGCGCGAACAGGAGCGGCAGGCGCGTGAGCGTCAGCAGCAGGCCCGTGAAGCGGAGGAAGCTGCCGCGCTGGAGCAGCTGGAGCATAAGAAGAAGCGCCGCCGCGCCGCGCCGGACGAAACCGCGCCGCTGGACAGCGCCGCCTATGCCGCATGGCTCTACGAACAGGGAACGGGCGAGCAGACGCGCCAGCAGCGGCAGGCTGTTTCCGAATTGACCGATGATGCGCCCGAGGAAGCCGCGCCGCGGAAAAAACGCAGAAAATGGTGGCTCGTCATCCCGGCAGTGCTGCTGATGCTCTGCCTGACGCTGGTGGTGCTGGCCAGACAGCCGAAGGCGGCCACAGGCGGTCTTGGCGACCGCGTGCGCGGCAGCGCTACGATCCTGCTGGCCGGCACAGATGCGGGCGGCTGGCGCACAGACACGATGATGCTGCTGAGCGTATCACGCAAGGAGCGTTCCCTGCGTCTGGTGTCCATTCCGCGCGATACGCTGGTGTATTGCAGCTATTCCGTGCCGAAGATCAACTCGGCCTATGGCTGGGCCGGCGGCGGCGAGGACGGTATGAACGAGCTGCTTGACCGCGTGAGCGAGATCATCGGCTTCCGGCCCGACGGCTACGTGCTCATCGGTCTGGACGGCTTTGAACAGCTCATCGACGCCATGGGCGGCGTAAAGTTTGATGTGCCCATGGATATGTACTATTCCGACCCCACTCAGGATCTCACCATTGATCTCAAGGCAGGAGAGCAGCGCCTTTCCGGCGCCGAGGCCATGCAGCTGGTGCGCTTCCGCGCCGGCTATGCCGACGCCGACCTTGGCCGTGTGAACGTGCAGCGTGATTTTGTGAACGCCGCGCTGCGCCAGTGGTGCTCGCCGCTGCGGCTCGTGCGCGCGCCCAAGGCACTGCGCGTGCTGCAAAGCGCTGTGCAGACCGACCTCACCACGGCAAACTTTTTATGGCTTGCTGAGTCAGTGCTGCTGTGCCGGGGCGATGTGCAGTCACAGACGCTGCCGGGGGCTGCTACCTACATTGCGGGCGGCTCGTATTATGTTTTAAATGCGCAGGGCATTGCCGATCTGGTGAACGAAGCCTGCAACCCCTATCAGGAAGGAGTCAGCACCGCGGAGCTTTCCATCCGCACGGGCTGAAAAGACAATATGGAAATGACCTTGTATCATGGCCGCCCAGAGGATCTGTCGGGCCGGCTGGAAAAGGAGATCGCGTGCTATGATCTGCTGGACCGACTGCAAATTGCGTATGACCGTGTGGACCATGCGCACGCGGACACCATTGAGGCCTGCCACGCAGTGGAGCAGGTGCTGGGCGAGCGGATCTGCAAGAACCTGTTCCTTTGCAATCGCCAGAGAACCGATTTTTATCTGCTGATGCTGGAAGGCGACAAGGTGTTTAAAACAAAAGACCTCTCCAAACAGCTTGGCGTGGCGCGGCTGTCGTTTGCGGACGCAGCGGACATGGAGCGCTATCTCCACATCACCCCCGGCTCGGTGAGCGTTCTGGGGCTGATGAACGACCCGGAAAATCATGTGCGGCTCGTTATGGACAAGCCTATCTATGAATCAGTCCGCGTCGGCTGCCACCCGTGCATCAACACCTCCACGCTGGCCATTGGAACGCGCGGCCTGCTGGAAAAATTCCTTCCGGAGGTCCGCCATACGGTCACAGTCGTGGATCTCCCATTGCCGGAGGAGGCAGAAGCGGGTCAATAAAATGAATCCTTCAAAAACGTGAAGCTGCGGCAGAGCATTTGCTCTGCCGCAGCTTTTTCTGCATTATGTTCCTTGCACGGGATATGGCTTGCGCACGGACGTTCTGCCAAAAATATAATCTGTGGACGTGCCGTAAAATTCGGCCAGGCAGATGGCCAGCCGCACGGGGATCTCCCGCTTGCCGGTTTCATAATTGCTGTAGACGCGCTGGTCGATGCCGAGTACAGCGGCGACCTCTTTTTGTGTCAAATCACGGTCTTCCCGCAAATCGCGCAGACGTGGAAGCTGCATTTTCATCACCTGCGCGAATCATACAATATAAATGCGGTACCCTCTTGATTTTACTATTAAACGATAGTAAAATAGGGACAAGGAGTGGAAAAGATGGATTATCAGGAACTGTACTTTGAATTGTTTCGCGCGACGGCACGTGCAACCGAAATATTGATAGAGGCACAGCAGAAGTGTGAAGAGCTATATTTGTCAGCAGAGGACAATTTGATTTTGCTGCCTTCAAAAAATGACGCAACATAAAAGCAGGACTCCCAATCAGGGAGTCCTGCTGCTAATTTGTGAGTTACCACATCTCAAACGATTTTTGCGCCGGTTTTTTCGTGCTCGATGAGCTTCCAGGTGGCGTCGATGAGGTTGGAGAACAGCGGGTTCTCCATGGCCTTGATGATGAACGACTGGCGCGGGGTGTTGATGTCCTCGCCGGACACCTGGAACAGGCCGTTTTCATCGCACAGTCTGCGAAGGCGCGCCAGCTGCTCCGGCGTGTTGCGCGTGGGCATATACGTCACGGCACGGATGCCGCAGCCTTTGATGCAGGCAATGACCTCATCCAGATAATCGTCCTCGAATTTCTGGGCCTTTTTGTCACCCGTGACGCTGGCAGTGACATCGCCGAGGTAGGCGTAGCACAGCAGCGCGTCCACACGATCGCACAGCGCTACAACGTCGGCTACCTTTGGGCACTCGTCTGTGGCGTCAATATAGATCTTCGGCACGAAGGCAGACTTGAGAATGCCGAGCAGGTCGTATTCGTAGAACGGATAGGCCGTGTCCAGCATCTGCGCCCGCTGCTTTTCAGAGAGCGTCAGGCCGATGGAGGTCAGATAATCGACCATGGCTTGGCCCTTGCCGGCCTTTTTCACCATGGCAATGGCCAGCGCGTACATCAGGTGGCGCTCCGTCACACCGCCGCCGTTTGCGGCCTGCGACAGCGGCAGCACATCGCGGTCATAGTCCAGCGTGATGCCGTCCAGGAGCTTGTTGATGTTGCCGACCATGGCACGGTTGCGGCGATGACGCGCCTCGCGATAAGGCGTGAAGAACGCCTGCACCTCGTCAATACGGTCGTGCGGCACGGACTGGAGCGTCATGTAGCTCACACCCACCTGGTCGGGGTTGTTCGTGCGCTTGCCTTCCAGCCACGTGCCTTCCATGGAGATACGACACTCCATGCCGATGGTGGCCGGCATGTCCACGATCTCGGCAGCGGCGAGGAATTCACGCGCGCCGGCGATGGAGTCGTGGTCGATGATGCCTGCCGTGCACAGCCCCTCCATCCGCGCGGCAAATACGGCCGCCGTGGGGGAGTAGGGCGAGAAAGAGTAGGTGGTGTGGATGTGGTTGTTGATATACTGCGGCTGCATGGGCGGGAACTGAGCGGTCTTGCAGACCTCACGAAGGTTCGCAAGGCGCTCTTCCGGCGTGGGCGCGTTCAGTTTGTTCAAAATTGCAATGTCGATCATGAAATACCTCGCAAAAATGGGGTGAAAAATTCAGAATAATTGGCTGAGAAAACTCAGTTCAGCATGACCTGACCGCCGGTGACGGGGATGGCCTGACCGGTTTCGTACTTCTGCTCCACGCAGTACATGACGGCGCGGGCGACGTCGATGGGCAGACAGCCACGGTTCATGGGCACCTTGGCCTCATAGTAGCGGCGCACATCGGCGACGGTCTTGGCACCCGGAACCTTGCCGGCGTTCAGATACTGCACGAACAGGCCGCGGTCGGGATCGGACCACAGCGGGCCATCGAGATAGTTGCCCGGGCAGACGGCGTTGACCTTGATGTTATAGGCGCACAGCTCGAGCGCAAACGACTGCGTCAGACCAATGCCGCCGAATTTCGAGCCCGCGTAGGCAAAGTTCTTGTTCGAGCCCTCCAGACCGGACTTGGAGTTGAGGGTGACGATGTCAAACGTGGCCTCGGGATCCGCCTCATGCTGGGCCTGCATGATGATGGCGGCATACTTGGCGCAGAGGAAGTAACCGGTGTAGTTGATGTTGGTGACGAACTCGAAGTCCTTTTTTTCCACCTGTGCGATCGGGCCGGAGCGGACGACGCCCGCATTCGACAGCATGAGATCCAGACCGCCAAAAAGCTCCACAGTTTTGCCCACCATGGCGGCGACGCTCTCTTCATCATAGACGTTGACCGCAATGGAAACGGCGCGCTCGCCGAACTCCTCGGCGACCTGCTTGGCCAGCGGCTCATTCATATCGGCGATGACGACGGTCGCACCCTCCTTATACAGCTCCTCGGCGATGCCCTTGCCGAAGCCCTGCGCGGCACCGGTCACGATGCAGATCTTGCCGCTCATGCGGCCTTGGCCGGCCGGACGCTTGTGGATGTTCTGCTTGGCGATTTCGCACCATTTTGTCATATCGACGCTCATAGTGTCAGTTCCTTTCCGTATTTGTAAAATGAGTTGTTGGGTTTGTTGGTTTTGTTCGGTTTGTACAAGTAAATTATATACGTTTTTCCTGCGATTGCAAGAGCGGACTTGCAAAAAGAATAAATTTGTGTAAAAATATCCGCAAATGGAGGTGGCTTTCTATGGCTGTTCGACCGATCCTTGTTTATACCGACCCGGGGATCGACGATTTTGTGGCGCTTTCGATGCTGATGCGCGACGCGGAATTTGAAATTTGCGGCATTGTGAGCCTGAGCGGCAACGTGGGGCTGAACATCACGGTGAACAATGCGCTGCTATGCAAGGAGCTGAACGACCGGCCGGAGATCCCGGTGCTGGCGGGCAGCGCGAAGCCGCTTTGCCGCCCGGCGCGCACGGCGGCGTACGTCCACGGCAAAAGCGGGCTGGGGAAACACGTCGAAGCCTACGCAACACTGCCGGTATCGGACGAAAACGCGGCGGAATTTGCCGCGCGGATGGCGCGGAAATATGACGGCGCGCTGGAGGTGGTATCGCTGGGGCCGCTGACGGATGTGGCGTTTGCATTGCAGGCCGCGCCGGATATTGCGCCGCGGATCAGGAACGTGCTGATCATGGGCGGCGGCATCCGGTTGGGCAATGCGTCGGAATTTGCGGAATTTAACATTTTGGCCGACCCGGAAGCTGCCGAAAAAGTGTTTTCCAGCGGGATCCCGGTCGAAATGGTGGGGCTGGACGCGACGCACGCGTGCGTCATGCCGCGCAGCATGATCCCACAGCCGGGGCGCACACGGATGGGGCAGCTCATTCCGGCCATGCTGCACGATTATGTGGACGCGTACAAGAATGCCGGCATTGCGGGCATGGTCATCCATGACGCGATCTGCGTGCTGATGCTGACGCACCCGGAGTGGTTCACGTGTGCGCGGATGAACGTGCACGTCTGTTTGGAGGATGGGGCGCATCTGGGGCAGACAGCAGTGCGGGAAGGCACGCCGAACTGCACAGTGGCCATGGACGCGAACGCGGAGGCCATTGGCGCGTATCTTGGCGGATTTTTGCACGGCATTGCGCAATAAAGTTAAAAAATCACGGCGTTTGTATGGAAAATCCATACAAACGCCGCTTATTTATTGCAGGTCGCCGTTGCCAGTCAGCGTGAGGCAGCTGACGTCGTCACGGAGGATGAGGACGAGCTCGGGCTGGTAGGCTTGCAGGTATTCGGTAAGGGTTTTGTCGGAATAATGCCGGAAATCGAGGCTGCGGGTCTCATCAAAGCTCTGATAGAGCAGCGTTTCGACGGGATTCGTAAACGAATCACCGACGAGCAGAACGCTGGGCAGCTCCGGACGGTTTGTTTGCAGGATGGTCTCGCCGATGTCACCGCCCATGTAGGCTGCATAAAAAACCGTGGTTTGTGCATTTTCAGGCACGGCGATGAGCGGTGTGTCGGAGGGCTGACCGTTGTCGAACCGTGTATAAGGCACGGTGGGAGTGTAAATTTGGAGCGATTCTGTGAGGGGGCTTTGGGCGAATAACTCGCGTCCATACGTGCCCAAAAAGGGGTTTTTTGCTTCAAAGATGGTGTTTTGAAGGGCTGTTACACCCAAAAGTTGCACTTGGGGTTGCCGGCAGACGGTTTGGTAGACGAGATCCGCGCCGCTCAGGTCAAAGTGGTGGTCTGTCGAAAAATAGAGCATTTCGGCGTTTTGCCGGAGCGCGTCCGTGAGGTCGAGCGTGGGCACGTTTTGGGCGCGAAGCGCGTCGAGAAGCGCCGCAGAGGCGGCGTCGAGATACGCGCCGTCGGAGGGCATCCAATCGGGGTAGCGGTCACGCAGAACAGAGCGCTGCTCGGGCACGTGGATGTAGAGCAGTGTGCCGCCGTAGGATCCGACGGTTTTCTGCACGGCGGCAATGCGGGCGGCAATGGTCTGCGCGTCGGCTGCCAGCTGCGCGGGATCGGCCGTTTTTTGAAGCGGCTCGGGCAGGAGCGCGTCGGAGGTCGAAACAACGCCGTTGGTGACGGCCTGCCTGCGCAGAAGCGACAGGCGCGTGGCGAGCTTGAGCAGCTTTTCGCGCAGGACGAAATGGTCGCGCAGGCAGTCTTCCAGCTGCGTGGCGGCGGCCCCGGAGAGAACGGACCGGGCCGTGATGTCCGGCGCGCCGGCAAGAGCGCGGTTTTCATAGAGCGACCAGCCGCTGCTGCGGGTGCAGAGCGCGAATGTCAGAACGCCGCCTGTGAAAAGCGCGGCGAGGAAGAGCGTGAGGAAGGCTTTTTTCAGGTTCATGTGGGCCTCCTTAAAACTGCGCGTAGATAAACGTGTTGACGCCGCTGCGCATGAGGGCCAGCAGGGAAAGCGCGAAGATCAGGAGCAGCAGGGCGTATCGGACGGCGCGGCCCGCGCGGGTGCGCCGGAGCGCGTCCAGCAGGCGCTTGCCGAGCGGGGCGGAGAGCAGGAGCGCAAAGAGCAGCTCCAGACCATATTGCCGCAGAACATAGACAAACGGCGCGGCGGCGACCGGCGCGCCGCCGGTGAAGAGCGTGGAGAAAAGCTGCGCGAGCGCCGCGAGGCTCTGCGTGCGGAAGATGACCCAGCCGAGGAGGATGCAGAGCACGGCGTAGACATGGCGCAGCGCGCGGGGGAGCTTTTGCAGGAGCTTGCCGAGAAAGGCTTTTTCGGCGATGAGCAGCACGGCAAAGTACAGCCCCCAGAGCAGGAAGTTCCAGTTTGCGCCGTGCCAGAGGCCGGTGAGCGCCCAGACGACGAGCAGGTTCAGAATTTGCCGGGCGAGGCCGCGGCGGTTGCCGCCGAGGGGAATGTAGACATAGTCGCGGAACCACTGCGAGAGCGTGATGTGCCAGCGCCGCCAGAAGTCGGTGACGGACTGGGCGCAGTAGGGGTAGGTGAAGTTTTCGGGCAGGGGCAGGCCAAACAGCTGTCCAAGGCCGATGGCCATGTCGGTGTAGCCGGAGAAGTCAAAGTAGATCTGCCACGCGTAGCACGCCGCACCGAGCCATGCGGCGGGGCAGGAGAGGGCGGCGCCATCGAGCAGCGCTTCTGCGGCGCCCTGCGCGGCGGCGGCGAGCAGGAGCTTTTTGCCCATGCCGCAGACGACGCGCTCTGCGCCGGAGGCCATTTGGTCCAGCGTGGGGCGGGCGGGGAAGAGGCTGGCTTGCAGCGCGCCATAGCGCGGGAGCGGGCCTTGCAGGAATTTGGGGAAGGCTGTGAGGTAGAGCGCGAGGCGGGCGGGATCTTGCTCAGCCGCGCACGCACCGCGATAGACGTCGGCAAGGTAGGACACGGCGAGGAAGGTATAGAACGAGATAGCAGCCGGGGCTTCGGGCACGGCCAGATGCAGGCCGAAGGCGGAGGCAAAGAGGGCGGCGTATTTATAGTAACACAGCGCGCCGAGGCAGAGCGCGAGGCCTGCGAGGAGAAGGCTCCTGCGGGCCGCGGTGGTTTGGGCGCGCGAAATGCCCGCGCCGCAGAGATAGCAGACGGCGCAGGTAAGGAGCACGGCGGCCAGCGCTTTGGGCTGGACGAGGAAAACGAACAGCAGACTGAAGATCAGCAGCACCGCGCCGCGCAGAGTGTTTTTCCGGGCCGGAACGGCATAGAAGCACACGAGCGCCGCCGGGAGAAGGAAAAACAGGAACGTGATACTCAGCAGCGACATCAGCTTTTCTGCTCCGGCGTTTTGCGGGTGAGCTTGCGCTTGCTGCCTTTTTCATCGACGACCCAGGTGTTGTCCAGGTGGGCGCAGAGGTTCTGCTTGACGCTGTCAATGTACTCGCGGCGGAGCGCGTCGCGCTCGGCAAGCTCTTCGGGGGTGAGGTCTGCGGTTTTGGCCTTGCGGGCCAGCGCGTTGATGCGGTCGATCTTTTCCTGATTCATGGCTCAGACAAACCGGCTGAGGGTGAGGCCGGTCCTTCCTTTCTTTGTGGTGCCGTCTACGGAGTCGAGCCGGGCACGGCCCAGACCGCGGACGGAGAAAATGTCGCCGGGGGCGACGGGCTTATCGGGTTTTTGGCAGAGGGTGTGGTTGAGCTCCACACGGCCGGCCTCAATGAGCGCGGCGGCTTTGCCGCGGCTGAGAGAAAAGGCCGCAGCGAGGACGCTGTCGAGCCGGAGCGAGCTGACAGTATCGTGCCGCGTTTTGACGGCGGCCTGCGGGGCGGAAAGCGCGGAGAGGGGGAGCGGGGCAAGGGTGAGCTTGGTGCGGCCCGCGCCGGTGAGGTTCTGGAGGATGTAGCTTTGCAGGTCACGCAGGACGACAAAGTCACACTGGCCGGGGGAAACATAAATGTCGCCGACGGTATCGCGCGCGACGCCGGCGCCCATGAGCGCGCCGAGGAAGTCGCGGTGCGAGAGGGCGTCGGCTTCAAAATAGGCGGCGCGGATGGCGGCGAGTGGAGAATCGTCGCTTGTGAGCCAGGCTTCGTCGAGGTAGTCGGGCAAATAGCAGCAGACCTTGCGCTCTGCGCCGGCACAGCCGCCGAAAAACAGCGGCGGGTCGTGCGGGAACAGCTGCGCGACGAGCATTTGCTCCCGCGCGGAGAGAAAGCCGGTGGCGGCAGGGATATTGCGCTGACGCGCAGTTTGCAGCTGCTCGGCAATGTGGACGAGCAGGAGCTGCTCAGCTTTATCCTGCGCAAGGTGCGCGATGGTCTGACGGATGTCCATGGGGTGTCCTTTCGTGCCGCACCCGGCGGGTGCGGGGGTTTTCTGCATTATAGCATGGAGGGCGCCGGGAGCGCAAGAGGGGGGTACGGGGCTTTGCCCCGGGGCCCTGTGGTTTTGGCTTGTTGCAACCCTTTGGGTTGTACGGTTTTTCTGGCAGTGCCTGCTAGGGGGGCGGCTCGGCCCCCCTTTCTTTCCCGCGGGGAAAGAAAGCGCCGCCGGCGGTGTAAAGAAAGGCGGTCAAGGGGGCCTTCCGAATGGCCCCCTTGACGATCCCCCAACGGCCACAAGGGGGCCTGCGGGCCCCCTTTTTGGATTATCCCCCGGGGCGCGGGGGTGCATTCGAGAGCGCCGGAGGCGCGATCTACACTGGGCGGCTGCACTGCCGAGCAAGTGCGCCGAAGGCGCGAGCTGGATTTGTTTCGTGTTACGGCGGGGCAAGGCGCTGCGCTGTTGCCCGTTTTTTGTT